>CAYULV010000017.1:0-2952 GCA_964445655.1 uncultured Granulosicoccaceae bacterium
AGGGAACGTCAAGCCCCGCTCGCTGTGCGGCTGCCAGTACCGTTTCTGTGTCAGGCTGAACCTTGATTTCTTTATGTACCCCATCAAGAATCAATGTGACCGGTATTTCTGCGTCATCTGATTCTGCTTGTGGCGCGCTTGGTTTTTTGCTTTTACCTTGCGGCGGATTGTCTGTCATGAACAGTTCGATATGAATGGCATCTTCGCTGATACCGAGACTGGCAAGCATTTCACTCACCGCGACGGTCATAGCTTGCGGTCCGCAGATATATATTCCGTCATAGTCAGACAAGTGCACGAGCTTGCGCTGATTCAATTCCTTGATCAGTGAGGCGTTGATACGTCCGTTTAAGATATCAACATCCTGTTGCTCACCGCTTAGCACATGCATGACAATCAGGCGCTCAAGATGGCTGTCTTTGAGCCTGTCCAGATCGTCTCGAAACATGACACTTTGTGTGCTTCGGTTGCCAAATATCAGTGTGACCTTGCTTTGCGGTTCGGCGTCAAGTACTGACTTGGCAATCGAAAGACAGGGGGTAATGCCTGAGCCAGCAGCAATGAGTAAGTAGTCGTGCTGGCCGCCAACGGGTGCCTGAAACCGGCCTTGCGCTGGCATAACATCGATTTGATCGCCGATTTTCAAGGTTTGCGCTAGGGATGAAAACTGACCGTCGGTGACTGCCTTGATACCGACTTCAAATCCGTCGTCATTGATTGAAGAACAAATAGAGTAGGAGCGGCGAATGTCAGTGCCATTGATTGTTGCGCGCAAGGTGACGTATTGACCCGGAACGAACGTGAAGGTATTGGTCAGATTTGCGGGAACTTCAAAGCGCAAGGCAACCGAATCATCGGTCAGTTGCCTGACGCGATCGATCGATAATGTATGAAATGCCTGGCTTGCCATGATATCGACTACAGTGGTTTGAAATGATCAAATGGTTCAAGGCAGCTGTTGCACTGATGCTGTGCCTTGCAGGCCGTTGAACCAAAGTCTGACAAGAGTCGCGTGTTGTCAGAATCACAACGCGGACAAGTAATCTGATGTCGTGTGAAAAAGGTGACGGTCGAGTCCGGTTTTCCAGTGTTTGATTCGTTTGCAGCGCAAGCAGGTGGCGCTATACCGTAGGCCTTGAGTTTTTCTCGGCCTGCGTCGGTAATCCAGTCTGTGGTCCAGGCCGGGGACATGCTACGTTCGATAATTGCCACGAAGCCTGACTTCTCCAGTGCCTGTTTGATGTGCGATTCAATCACATCGACCGCAGGGCAGCCCGAGTATGTTGGTGTGACATAAGCCGTTGCCACACCGTCGATAACACTGATACGTCTGAGAATGCCAAGATCTTCTACTGTTACGCAAGGGACCTCCGGGTCGAGTACTGCCGCGGCAGCAATCCATGCGCGCGTCTCTTCGTCAGAGTTACTGTCAACGCTTGTCGCTCTAATTGACATAGGCATAGCTCACTACCAGTTCGCGCCAGGATAACTTCTTTGCAGATACTGCAACTCACTTAACAAGTGACCGAGTGCTTCTGTATGAATGCCTGCCCGCCCGACAAGGCGGCTTGATGTGTCCTTTCGCCTATCAGACACAGGCATTTCAAGCTGGGCCTGCTGAAAAGTAGTGGAAATGGTCTCTGACCACTCTGATTCCAGCGCAGTAATATCAGGTAACAGCCCCGATTGCGCACATTGCGCCATGGCATCGCTGGGTGCAAAGAGTTCATCGGTATCTTGATGAAGTTGATCAACCGCTGCCCGCATACGTTCGTGACTATAAGGGGTGCCGTCTCCAAGGCGAATGACCCATTCACCCGCGTGACGCAAATGGTAGGCATGCTCTTTAACGGCTTTGCCTGCGATGCCTGCTATGGTTTTATCCTTACTGGTTTGTGCTTCGCGCCAGAACAGATGCATGAAGGCGGCGAAATAGAGTTGACGCAGCATGGTGATGGCAAAATCCTGATTGGCTCGCTCAACCAGTGTGATGTGTCGGTATTCTCGTTCGTTACGCAGATAGGCCAGATCATCTTCACTGCGTCCCTGGCCTTCAAGTTCGCCTGCATAGCAATAGAGGTTTCTCGCCTGTCCGATAAGATCAAGCCCGATATTGGGCAAGGACAAGTCCTCTTCCAGCATTGGCGCATGACCGCACCATTCTGATAATCGGTGGCCGAGAATCAGCGCATCGTCACCCAGAGCAATCAAGGCATCGCTAAGCAAGGCCTTCATTACATATGCCCTACGCCGTCGGGGAGTTTGTAGAAACTCGGATGCCGATAGGCTTTGTCTGTGGCCGGGTCAAAGTTCTCGTCGGCCCGGTGGGGATCGCTGGCAATGATGTCGGCAGAACGAATGATCCAGATCGAGTTGCCTTCTTCGCGCCGTGTATAAACATCTCGCGCTGCCTGCATGGCAAGCTTTTCATCGGCGGCATGCAAACTGCCAACATGCTTGTGATTCAAACCACCCCTGGGGCGTATGAATACTTCCCATAGTGGCGTCAGTGTTGAATTGCCGTTCTCGTTGCCGTTGTCATTATCGTTGCTCATGCGACTTTCTGCCGTTCGCGACGCTTCTCGGCATGCGCCAGTGCAGCTTCTCTTACCCAGGCGCCGTCATCCCAGGCTTGTTTGCGAGCTGCTAGTCGTTCGCGATTCATCGGGCCATCGCCTTTGACAACACGCCAGAATTCATCCCAGTTGATTTCGCCAAAATCATAACTACCACGCGTCTCGTTCCACGACAGGTTCGCATCAGGAATTTCAAGGCCGATCAAATCGGCTTGCGGTACCGTCGCATCGATGAATTTTTGTCTGAGTGCATCATTGCTGAAGCGTTTGATTTTCCATTTAACGGAAAGCTCCGAATTGCTACTCTCACTGTCGGGTGGGCCAAACATCATCAACGATGGCCACCACCAGCGATTCAAGGCATCCTGCGCCATGG
>CAYULV010000017.1:3052-4230 GCA_964445655.1 uncultured Granulosicoccaceae bacterium
CCAAACATCATCAACGATGGCCACCACCAGCGATTCAAGGCATCCTGCGCCATGGCTTTCTGATCATCACTACCTTGGGTCAGTGTGCACATCAGTTCGTAGCCTTGGCGTTGATGAAAACTCTCTTCCTTGCAAACCCGAATCATCGCGCGGGCATACGGGCCGTAGGAACAACGACAAAGAGGCACTTGATTCATGATGGCAGCGCCGTCGACCAACCAACCAATGGCGCCAATGTCTGCCCAGGTTTGTGTCGGGTAATTGAAGATGGATGAATACTTCGCTTTGCCTGATAACAACTCTTCGGTCATTTGCTCACGGCTGACACCGAGTGTTTCAGCAGCCGCATAGAGATAGAGTCCATGACCACCTTCGTCTTGCACCTTGGCAAGCAGCGCCAGCTTGCGTCTGAGCGTCGGTGCACGCGTGATCCAGTTGCCTTCGGGCAACATGCCGACGATCTCAGAATGCGCATGCTGACTGATCTGACGAATCAGTGTTCGTCGATAAGCGCCTGGCATCGGATCGTTCGGTTCGATTTTTTCTTCGGCATCAATGCGTGCCTGAAATGCATCCAGAAACGCTTGTGATTCTTCAGTGTCGTCCTGATTGCCGATAAGACCTTGCGAATACATGGCTGTGCACCTGCTTTAGTCGTCAGGGATTTTGATAATACGTTACAAATAATAGTTAATCAATTTAATTCGTAACATATGATAGTCGTTTATCGGCATTGGTTCGCCGAAATTACTGATAGTTAAAGAAATCGCTTCAAGACCGACTTGTTTTCTCCTGACAAGCGTCCTTCGGGCCCGGTCGCTTCGTTAGCCAGCCAGGCGCTGGAGGCGGGTAACAGACGTTGATAGAGCTCAGCGGTCAAGGTGTGGCATGCCGACTGTGGCCAGTCGAGCATGATGTCACTTGCCAAGCTTGGGGTTCTTAGTAGTAGTCTTCGCCAGCTATGTATAAGCAGGCAGCGTGTGGCCATCGCATCGAGTCCATCTGCAGGTGGGCTTTTCATCAGTGGTTTGAATCTCGATATCAACAGACCATACTCGTCGGCGAGTTCTTCAAGTTGGATGCGTTTGGCTAATGAAGCTGGCAAATGACCGGCACTGCCCGTTACCGTAAAAAACCCGGCGTCGACAACTTGGGCGAATTTCGCTTTACTGGGTGTT
>CAYULV010000017.1:4330-10910 GCA_964445655.1 uncultured Granulosicoccaceae bacterium
TTTTCTCGTTGTACCCATCCGTCCTTGGCCAGCCGTGAAAATGCCGTGCGTACCGCGCCTGACTCAATACCAAGGCGTTGCATTATCGCTTGTACCGTTTGTGATGACACTGCGCCACCGCGTGGAAGTATGGCATCGCCAAACAGCGTGATGATCACCGACCAGACACGCAATGTATCGTGCTTGTGCCAGTCGGCTATCAGATCGTCGACAGCCTTGCTCATCTTGCGTTCATCCTTGACGGGAACGGATGTGCAGAACGCATCAGGTGTAGCTATTCATGGTATGGAGTTCATATGCCGCTACCGGCTCATCATTCTGATTGCTCAAGGCAACATGCCAACGAACCTCTCCATAGCTGTCAGTACGTCTTGTCTTGCGCTTGACGGTCAGTTGAACCTGGATACTGTCTCCAGCGGCGACTGGTTTCATGAACTGCAATGACTCAAGCCCCGTGTTCGCCAATACCGGGCCGGGGCTTGGCTCTACAAACAAGCCCGCAGCGAAGGCCAATAACAGATAACCATGCGCTACTCGGCCTTCAAAAAAGGGGCTAGCGGCGGCAGCCTCTTCATCCATATGGGCATAGAAAGTGTCGCCGGTAAAGTGCGCAAACTTTTCGATGTCTTCAATCGAGATGCGGCGTGGTCCTGTGGTCAAGGTTTCGCCGAGCACCAGCTCGTTGAAGTTACGGCGAAAGGGATGAATATCAATTTCGCTTTGTGGTGCGCCTGGTATCCATGTGTCTCCGACAGCGGCAATCATACGTGGGCTACCTTGCACAGCCGTTCGTTGCAGGTAGTGCATGACACTACGTATGCCACCGAGCTCTTCACCGCCGCCGGCGCGGCCCGGCCCGCCGTGCAGCATATGCGGTAGCGGTGAACCATGACCGGTACTCTCGCTGTCAGACTCGCGATTGTTGATATACAAACGGCCATGCCAGGCAGCGGTAGCGCTTGCGACTGATTTTGCGATGGTCGGATCATTAGTCATCAGTGAAGCGACCAGACTACCACCGCCACGGTTAAGCAGTTCACAAGCCTCTTCAGTTGACTGATAAGGCATCAATGTCGCAACCGGGCCAAAAGCTTCACGTTCATGTACCAATGATGCATTGAGTGGGTCATCGCAGGCGAGCAGAGTCGGTGAGACAAATCCACCGCGGGTCGGATCTGCACCATTGACCGTTGGCGTCTTGTCGCCATAGATAACGCGAGCTTCCTGTTTAAGAACTTTGATAACCGATTGGACATCGGCTTTTTGTTTATCCGAAACCAATGCCCCCATCGTTGTTGATGCAAGCGCAGGGTCTCCGATGTTTATCGAGGCGAGCTTTTCTGAGACCGCGTCAGCTATCGGAGTCAACATGTCAGCGGGGCAGATTATGCGTCGAATAGCGGTGCATTTCTGGCCAGCCTTGGCAGTCATTTCAGTCACTATTTCATTGACCAAAATAGTGAACTCAGGTGAGTCAATGCTTACATCCTGTCCGAGCATCGTGGCGTTCAGGCTATCTTGTTCGGCGATAAAACGCACCGAGCGCGCCAACACATTGGGGTTGGACCTTAATTTCAATGCAGTTGCGGCACTGCCGGTAAAACTCACGATGTCCTGAGCATCCAGCTTGTCGAGCAGGTTGCCGGTACTGCCTGCGATGAACTGCAGGGAACCAGGCGGTAGGATTCCACTGTCGATGATGAGTCGCACGCAGGCCTCTGCAATGTAGCTCGTTGAGCTTGCTGGTTTGACAATGACCGGTACGCCGGCAAGAATAGCTGGGCTGAGTTTTTCCAGCATTCCCCAGACAGGGAAATTGAAGGCGTTGATCTGGACCGCTACGCCGAGTCGTGGAGTCGCGATGTGCTGACCCACGAAACTACCACCCCGGGACAGCATTTCGAGCTGACCATCGAGTAGCACATGTCCATCAGGTAGTTCGCGACGAGCCTTGGAGGCAAACACATGCGTGGTACCGATCCCGCCATCGATATCGATCATGGCGTCGGCTTTTGTCGCACCACTGAGATGAGATAGTTGGTACAAGCCGTCCTTGTGCTCGCCAAGATGGATTGCCAGTGCTTTGAGTAATCGAGCGCGGTCATGGAAGTTCAAGGCACGCAGTGCAGTGCCGCCTACCTGCCGGGCATGTTCCAGCATTGCATCGTATTGAAGATGCTGACCACCAAGCATGCCAATCTGTTCGCCGCTTACAGCCGACATGATTGGCGAGGACATATACCCATGGGAGTTCTCAGGCGGTAACCATGTCTCCAGGGCATAGCTGGCGATTCGCATCATCGAAGTCAGTGTCCATGCGTAGGGGTATGAGCGATGGTATTCTGAATGGCCATTCGGGAAAGATCAACAATGACACCGGAAGAACGAGCAATACGATGTGCGGAGCTAATGTGGCAGCGTGACCAAGCCAGTCAGGGTTTGGGCATCATGCTGGAGGATGTTGGCCCGGGGCGGGCTGTTTGCAGCTTGCGCGTAGAACAACGACACACCAATGGTCATGAGATCTGTCATGGTGGGTTTACCTTTACGCTAGCTGATACGGCCTTCGCATTTGCTTGCAATAGCTATAACCAGAACGCGGTCGCGCAGCATAATGCCATCACTTATATCAAACCGGCGCTGCTCGGTGATACCTTGCATGCCAATGCGATGGAGGTCAGTCGGGCAGGGCGTTCAGGGGTTTATGATATTCGGGTATCGAATCAACATGATGAGACCATCGCTTTGTTTCGCGGCTGTAGTCGAACGATCCGTGGTCAATTCTTCGAAGAAGAGGACAATGATGACGCTGGCCAAGCGAATGTATAAGTCAATTTATATGACGATGTATTGGGCAATTTTTCAGGAACTCATGAAGGTTGAACATGGTTGACGCGTTTCTCTGTCAAGGCATTCGCACGCCAATTGGTCGTTTCGGTGGTGCCTTGTCGTCAGTCCGTCCGGATAATCTTCTGGCGCGCACAATCTCGCATGTCATCAACAATGCAACAGTACTTGATCCTGAGGCTATCGATGATGTGCTGATCGGTTGTGCCAATCAAGCCGGTGAAGATAATCGCAACGTGGCTCGCATGGCTGTCTTGCTCGCAGGTCTTCCCGTGTCTGTCAGCGCCGCTACTGTCAATCGCTTGTGTGGATCCGGGCTGGACGCCGTTGGCATGGCTGCACGAGCTATAAAATCAGGTGAAGCAGATTTGCTACTGGCAGGTGGTGTCGAAAGCATGAGTCGCGCTCCCTTGGTCATGCCAAAAGCAGAAACGGCTTTTTCACGGCGTGCTGAAATATTCGATACCACGATCGGCTGGCGTTTTGTCAACCGCGATTTGGCCAATCAATACGGTGTCGATTCAATGCCGGAAACAGCAGAAAATGTCGCCAGTGAATTTGGTATCTCGCGTGAGGACCAGGATGCTTTTGCGCTACGTTCTCAGGAACGTGCAGCGGCGGCGATTGCTTCTGGCCGGCTGGCGCGAGAGATTGTTCCCATCAGAATCACTCAACGTAAAAATGATGACTTTCTGGTGGATACCGATGAGCATCCACGTATTACGACACTCGACAAGCTCGCCTCTCTGTCAACACCCTTTCGAGATAACGGCACGGTGACTGCGGGTAATGCGTCTGGCGTTAACGATGGTGCTGCCGCAGTTATCGTCGCTTCCGAATCAGCCATCAAAACACACGGGTTGGAACCAATGGCACGAATTGTTGGTACGGCAACAGTCGGTGTCGAGCCACGCATCATGGGTATCGGGCCATTGCCTGCGAGTTTGTCAGTCCTTGAAAAACACGGGCTGCGTATTGGTGATATGGATATCATAGAACTGAATGAAGCCTTCGCTGCTCAAGCACTTTCTGTTACGCGTGGGCTGGAGCTTGCCGATGATGCAAGTCATATCAATCCTAATGGTGGAGCCATTGCACTCGGTCATCCGCTTGGTATGTCTGGTACCCGACTAGCGCTGACCGCGTCGATCGAATTGGCGGAAAGGCAGGCGCGTTATGCCTTGTGCACCATGTGTATTGGCGTAGGGCAGGGCATCGCCATGATTCTCGAACGTGCTTGACGCACTAGCGATGTATAGACGGAGACCTCATGAAAGATCTGACACCTGATCGCGCATCGCTAGAACCTATCGAAGTTGCGTCACGTGATGAAATCAGTGCACTGCAATTGACGCGGATGCGCTCCACGTTAAAACATGCCTATGAGAACGTGCCGTTTTATACCGAGTCTTTCAAGGCAGCGGGTGTACATCCTGATGATCTGAAATCGCTGGATGATCTGTCGCGATTTCCCTTTACCTTAAAGCAGGATCTGCGAAATAACTATCCCTTTGGCATGTTTGCAGTGCCGCGTGAAGACGTGGTTCGTATTCATGCCTCATCGGGTACCACGGGCAAGCCAACGGTCGTTGGTTATACCAAAAATGATATCGATGTCTGGAGTCAGGTGGTAGCGCGTTCCATGCGCGCAGCGGGTACACGCGAAGGTGATGTCGTTCATGTGTCCTACGGTTATGGGCTCTTCACTGGTGGGCTGGGTGCTCATTACGGTGCCGAGCAACTCGGCTGTACCGTTGTGCCTGTGTCCGGCGGTATGACAGACAGACAGGTCATGCTGATCGAGGATTTTGCAGCGACAACCATTATGGTTACGCCTTCTTATTCCTTATCGATACTCGATGCCTATCGGGATGCGGGTATTGATCCGCGAAGCAGTGCTTTGGAAGTCGGCATTTTTGGCGCAGAGCCCTGGACCAATGCCATGCGTCATGAAATAGAACAAGCCTTTGACATGCATGCAGTAGACATTTACGGCTTGTCAGAAATCATTGGGCCAGGTGTTGCCAGTGAGTGCGTTGAAACCAAGGATGGGCCGACAATATGGGAAGATCATTTCTACCCCGAGATCATCGATCCCGATACCGGTGAAGTTGTTGCCGAGGGTGAATTTGGCGAGTTGGTTTTCACTTCATTGACCAAAGAGGCGTTCCCGATCATTCGCTATCGAACGCGTGATCTGACTCGGCTACTGCCGGGTACTGCCCGCAGCATGCGGCGTATGGAGAAAGTCACAGGTCGAAGTGATGACATGATGATCGTGCGAGGTGTCAATGTATTTCCAACTCAAATCGAAGAGCATCTATTGACGGTTGCAGCCCTGGCTCCACATTTTCAGGTCGAACTCAGTCGTGACAACAGGCTTGATGTCATGACGGTTCATGCCGAAGTCGCGCATCAAGGTGTTAGCGCCGATGAGCGAAAGCAAGCAGCAGAAGCGCTTGCGAAACGTGTCAAGGACAATGTAGGAATCGGTATCAATGTGCAGATAGCTGAGGTGGGCGGCGTCGCTCGAAGTCAGGGAAAGGCGGTTCGTATCGTAGATAAACGATAGCTGAGCAAAACGATAGCGGAACGGTAACTAATACCAATACCTTCATGTTACGCAATAACTATCATGTTTTGATCAGTGCAAGGTTTTCTACAGTTTCGGCATTGGGCAACTTCAGTAACTGATCGGGTGCAAGAATCAACTTGGATGTACGGTTGCCTCCGCCGAGTATGATTTTTTCGCAATCCATGACACGTGTGTCTATCCAGACTGGCAAGCTTAGTGGCACCCCAATGGGGGTGACGCCACCGAGCTTCATGCCGGTCATGTCTATGGTTTGTTCAGGCGTTGCAAATGACAGCCGTCTTACGCCAAGCTTCTTGCGAGCAACCTTGTTGGTATCGAGTCGACTATGCGCCAGAACAATGCACAGCGCGAATCGCTCTTCCCCTTTTGTAGAACCAATCAACAGCGCGTTTGCCGAAATCTCCAGTGAATAGCCGTAGTGTTCACAAAAGCGTGCTGTATCAGCCAACTCATCGGTGCACGGTACTGCTTCGTGGCTTATCTGGTGGTCATCCAGAGTTTGTTGAACGATAGCTTCGAGCATGGTCAGTCCAGAATGTCAGGTGCGGGCAAGACCCATAACGGCGCACTTGCCTTTTCAGAGGTTAGCCATACCTGGCCGCGATTGTCGACTGCCAAGGCCTCAGCCTGATGAAGATCATGCCTGTAAAGGATGCTTCCACGTTGTGACAAGCCGGCACTTAAAGCATCAAGTGAGTTGCCGGTCTTTTCGGGCAACGGTAGCTTGATAACCTGGCGGTAGGTCAAGAGATAGGCAATGCGATTGACATTGTCGAAGTCCAATGCGGTCACATTGTTCAAGCTGACGCCTGCTAGTGCAGCGGCCAGTCGTGTTTCGACACTGGCGTTCTGCCTTGCCAGGGTTGTCAGGTAACTCGCTTCTAGGAGACGCGTATTGCTCTCAAGCGCAAACGGAAGGCTGAATACCTTGCCGGGTGTGTGTGTGCTTCCAGCCAGCGGTTCCTTGCTGACCAGAATGATGGAATCGTCAATGACGTCGAGCGCTTCAACGTTGTGTTGACCGTCGCCATAGCGGTAACTTAATGTCGCCAATGGATCAAGTGTATCTTGAGATCCGTCGAGCAAGGGTTCTTGTACGATATGAATCTTGTACTCGGAATAGTTGCGCAGATTGTC
>CAYULV010000017.1:11010-15540 GCA_964445655.1 uncultured Granulosicoccaceae bacterium
AGAAGCGGTCGAAAAATCTCAGGCATTGACAATGTCGCGTATCGTTTTGAACAATTTGCGTGCAGCTGCAGGTGGCTTTGCCTGCTCGCGCTCTTCCAGCGCTTTTCGTTGCAGGGACCGTAGTGCCTGACGATCGGCATCTATGTGTTGGTGAAGAAAAGCTGTCAGGGCATCCTTGGGCGATTCTTCGGTGTCGCCCACGAGTCGGTCCCGCCACTGCTCGACCCGATGTAGATTTTGAGTATTGGCGCGGGCAAGTTGGCGAATTTTTTCCAGCGCTGCCTCTATCGGTTCGAGATCGTGTTGACGCAGGCGTTTGGCGAGAAACCCAACCTGCCGTTTTCGGGCACCCCGCGCGTTGATGCGTTGTAGCTCTTGAATAGCACTCAACACATCATCAGCCAAAGGTACAGTGTTGAGTTCACTTGGGCTCAAGGCTGCCAACTGCTCGCCGAGCTCTCGAACGGCATCAGCATCGCGTTTGCGCTGGCTCTTGCTGACCTCGTCCGGGTCGATTGAACTTTCATGGTCCTCGACTATCATCTATACAAGCCCTTCTCAAACTTTGGCTATCGAGATTGTGAATTTCGATAAATTACTGAAATTTATAGTCATTTTACGTTGTATTTTTACGACAATCACGGTTTAATCAGCGCTTGAGTGTATGTAGCAGTGTAAGTAGTCGATTCACGTAAGGTAGTTCAGGAGCTCCTCACCCCGCCATGCGAGCAACGCATCCCAAAGCCGCCGTCACTATAGCGCCATTTCTTGCGCTGGCGTTAGCTGTATGCGGGTCTGTCAATGCGTCGGGAGATTCGTTCGAGCGCAACCCCTTTGGCTTCGATCCGGCCGAGCTGGATCCGATCCGGTTTACTCGTAATGAAGATGATGCCCCTGATGAACTTCCGGTCGCCACCCACCAGACCGAGTTCTCATTCAAGCTGAAACCCGGTAAATTCGATTTCTCCCGAAGTGGCAATTTTGGACTCGGCCTTATCTCCCAGTCACAGGGTGCGGTTGCCGTGGAGCAACGCATCAAAGGTGAGTTGGATCTTGGCGATTCCATCACCAGCTTGCACCAAGGTTTTGAATACTCTGCCGGCCTGCGCATCGAGCATGATGATGAGCTCATCGACGGCACTGCCTATGTAAGCTCCAGTCTGCTCGGACTTTCCTATGGGCGTCTCGGCGCGCTTTGGTACGGTGGTATCGATGTTAATCTGCAACAGTTCTCAGACGAGATCAACGGTGACGAACAATCGGATATCGTCTCTCTTGATTTGACCACAGGTCGCAGGCTTGGATTTACCGGGCTCGACGCTACATCACCCTTGTGGTTATTGTCCTTACAAGGCACTTTCGATGTGCAGGAAGTGGATGAGGGCAATGATCTGGCCGCTAGCAGCGACTGGTATCTGAACCCAAGCCTGTTCTGGCAGAACCGCACCTTCACGTTTTCTGCGCAAATGCAGCTACCGGTTGAACTGGCCCCCAGGAACGGTAGCGATGTAGAACCCGACTACCGATTACGCGCGGTGTTCGAGAAACATTTCAAGTAACAGGGCCTTACCCGTCTTACTTGCTATTGTTGTCGTCCACATCTTGTGATGCTTCTTCGGTGTTTGGTAAATCAACCGTTGTAATGCGATTTTCAAGTTTGGTCAGAGACAGGCGAGCGACCAACTCATCACGTTTTACCTGTTCTATTTTGGCGGGAATATAATCCAGAGAGGGGGCGAACCAGGTGGTTGTACTACGACTGCTGCCACCGACCTTGCGATTCATGACTTTGATGGTTTCCAACTCGCCGAGTCGGGTTTTCAGAAGTTCGGTACCTTCATTGATGAACTCAACCGTTTTGATTTCCCCGTTGTCAAATACCTGAAGCTCAAGGCGGTCGAAACCATTGCGCAGTGCATTCATGACGTACAGCGTTACCGACAAGCGATCAATTACAGGGTCATCGAAGCTTTCAGTTTTCTCTTCGCCACGCTTTTGAAATGTCAGTGACCGTGCATCCCAGTCGAAAGCTGCATCAACACTTCGGCGTCTTTCGTTGTCCTGACGGTAACGGTAGTCTAATGATTGCAATTGTATGCCGTCATCCTGATCGACCAGATTCAAGGTGCTGACTTCAGAGATTTTGCCTTTACCGGTCAGTTTGAAAACACCGCTGGGGCGGGTACTCAGGCTGTATACCCAGTGATCATCTTCCTGCTTCAGCGAGAGGGTTGCGTTGCCCGCCGTGATCAGATTGTTACCAACTGAATACACCACTTCGAATGGCGCAATGTCGCCGCGCTTGATGGTCTGGGCATTGGCGCTACCGATCGAGCAAAGCGAGACCAGGATGACGGCCAAAGCCGAAAGACGAGTGGATTTCAGTTGTTTATTTATCATTCTTAACGCCTTGGTGGTGCCTCTTGTCTGATTCAGTCGGATGCAGTGCAATGCTTCAGTGCCTGAACATATAAGGCATGTTCCTTGGCAAGCACACGAGCTGCGAGACTCTCTGGTGTGTCATCCGGCTCTATCTTGACATTAACCTGTGCAATAACGGGTCCGGCATCGAGTTCCGGGGTGACGATATGTACAGACGCTCCTGCCTCGGAATCTCCAGCCGCCAGCGCTTTCGCATGGGTATTCAAACCAGGATGTTTCGGCAGCAAGGATGGATGAATATTGACCATTTGTCCGGGCCAGGCCGTCACAAGCTTCTCGCCGAGTATACGCATGAACCCTGCCAGTACAATCCAGTCCGGGTTAGCTTCGCGCATTCGTGCATCAAGGGCTGCGTCAAAATCCTCTCGCGAGGCAAACTGCTGGTGATCGATCACCGCTGTGGCAAGCCCTCTCGCTTTGGCGCTTTCCAGCCCGGCAGCTTTTGGTCGATTGCTGATGACCAGCACGATCTCCGCGTTGAGTTCGCCAGACTTGCAGGCGTCGTCGATCGCCAGCATGTTGGAGCCGCGTCCGGAAATTAGTACAAGCAGACGAGCGGGGGCTTTATTAGTCAAGATTATGGCTGGTTACTGGTAGTGGACAAGGGCTGGACCGCTTGCGGACTCGATGTGACCAATAACGCTGGCAGTTTCGCCGAGTTCGGTCAGCGCAGTGATGTGCGTGTCGACATCACCGGCACTGACAATCAGTGCCATTACGATCCCGCAATTGAAGGTGCGCAGCATTTCTTCATCACTGATACCGCCTTCATTTTGTATCCAGGAGAAGACCGGCGGCATCTGCCAGGCAGTGCGATCAATAACCGCTCGCGTGTCGTCTGGCAGAACTCTGGGGATGTTTTCCGATAAACCACCCCCGGTGATATGTGCCATGGCCTTGATCGTGTGATTGCTCAGCAACGATCGAATGGGTTTGACATAGATGCGCGTGGGCGCCAACAGAGCGAGTCCGAGTGTTGTGTCACCCAGCGGCTTTTCGAGCGGTTTATCGAACTCGGCGGATTCAAGCACCTTTCTGATCAGCGAATAACCGTTGGAGTGGGGTCCTGATGAGGCCAGACCGATGATGGCGTCGCCAGCTTGTACGCCGCTCCCATCTATGATCTTTTGTTTTTCCACGATGCCGACCGCGAATCCCGCCAGATCGTAATCGTTCTCCGCGTACATGCCCGGCATTTCGGCGGTTTCCCCACCAATCAATGCAGCGTTTGCCTGCACACAGCCATCGGCGATGCCAGCGACGACGCTGGTGGCAACATCGACATCGAGCTTGCCGGTGCCGTAGTAGTCGAGAAACCACAGCGGCTCAGCGCCGGTGACGAGGATATCGTTGACACACATGGCAACCAGATCAATGCCGATCGTGTCATGAATGCCAAGCTCGATGGCCAGTCGCAATTTGGTACCGACGCCATCTGCACCAGAGACCAGTACGGGAGCAGTGTAGCGGTCGACAGGCAATTCAAAGAGGCCGCCAAAGCCACCGATACTACCGAGCACGCCGGGCCGGTGAGTGCGGGCGACGTGCGGTTTGATTCGCTCGACAAGGGCGTTTCCGGCGTCGATATCGACACCAGCGTCCGCATAGGTCATTCGTTTGGCGTTAGAGCCAGCCGCTTTTGAAGGCGCACCGGGTGTGTTTGCAGGCGTTTTTTCGGTCATGGTGTGGACATCTTTCTTCGCAGCGGTGGAAAAGCGCGAGCAGGGATTGCACAATAGCGGGATGATAACCTTTTTCAGAAAAAGCCTGCCCGCCATACTGCTGATCCTGACTGTCGCAAACGCGCCAACCGCGATTGCACAGGTGGATGCCTTCAGTATCGAAGTCGCCGTCTCCGATCGCAGTGATGGCGAGCAACAAAATGCCTATCGTGCTGCGATGCGCCAGGCCTTGCTCGACAATGGGCGAAACAAAAGAATCCTGAATCGCAGTGATGTTCGCCGGGAACTCGCCAAGGCCGAAGATTACGTCGAAAGCTTCAGCTATCGGACACCCGAGCCGGGCTCAGTGATCAGTCGCGAAACACCGATCACCGACAGCGTGCGTCAAAATGGTCAGGCAACGCAG
>CAYULV010000017.1:15640-26216 GCA_964445655.1 uncultured Granulosicoccaceae bacterium
ATCTTCGACTCGGTTCTCAACGCTACCAGCATGATGCGATTTTGGCGGCGGCTCTGTCCCGAAATAGCAGCGGTGGCTGGCAAGGTCGATGGACACGAATTGCAGATGATCAGGCTGACACCCGTGAATTTACCAGCCGTAGTCTCGATCTGGCCTTGCAGGAAGGCATCGGCTTTCTGACATCGAGCGATGGCATTGATACCAGTTATCGTTATGGCGGCGATGGGACGTCGGAAACCGAAGCGCTGGTTTATGTCAGTTCCGTGCGTTCTACCGCCAACTATGCGTCGATGCTGAAGTTCCTGTCGAGCCTGCCATCTGTCAGCACTGTGTATCCGAAGGAAATCAATGGCGACGCGATGGTGTTTGCCGTGCTACCGCGAAGTGCCTTGCAAGAAATTGATTTTGCGTCTCGTAGCCAGAACTGGTTACAAAGAACAGCAGCGCCTGCCGACAGCGACTCGATGGCGCTTGCGCGTAATGCGGATCTCGCGCTCGATATTCTGCGTTAGCTTGTGAAGTGCCCGGCCGGCGTAAGGTCGACACACCTATCTATCGACATACTGAACTGAACCCATGCACCCGCAATTGACATTGTCGCTGGGAATGACGCCAGCGACGACCTTTGCTACCTATCATATTGACGATGGGAACCGCTTGTGTGTGCAAGCCTTGACTGCGCTCGCCAGTGGCTCGATCGACGATGAGCAAATCTATATCTGGGGTGAAATTGGTGCGGGAAAATCCCATCTGTTGTCGGCCGCTTGCCAGGAAGCCAGTGCTCGCGGTTATCGTATTGCCTATATTCCCGGGGAGATGGCCAACGCGACAGCAGCTCTGGATGGTCTGGAACACTGTTCTCTGGTGTGTGTCGATGATTTGCAACGACTGGATCGCGCGGCAGAGGTCGATCTTTTTCATTGCATCAACCGTTGTCGTGAAACCAATACAAAATTGCTGTTTGCCGCTGATCGGGCCCCGGATGAACTGGGGCTCAAGCTGAAAGATCTTGAAACCCGATTGTCCTGGGGGCTGAAGTTTCAGTTACCCCTCCTCACCGACGATGCATTGATGGGTGCCTTCCAGGATGAACTCGAAGCGCGTTCACTGGCAGCCGGTGAAGAGGTTGTGGCTTATTTGATGAAGCGTTTCCCGCGTCGGATAGACAGTCTCAAACAAGTCGTTGACGAACTCGATGCTGCATCCTTGACCGAACAGCGACGCATCACGATTCCCTTCGTCAAGCAGGTGCTGGAAAACAGCTCAACGTTTCTTGCGTAGTTCTGGTGGCGTTGGCGTGTAGCGCGCATACATCGAACTGCCGACAATCAATACCACACTGAACAACACCATCAGTGCGCCAAGCAGGCTTTCAAGTTCGATGCGGTTGTACCAGACATCCACCCCGATGATGAAGTACAGCATGCTCAGAAATCCAACCCACTGGTGCGTGTAGCGTTTGCTATGGATGATGCCGCGCAAGGGAAACAATAATGGAATGGCCAAGGCGGCAAGCACCAGTGATCGAGGTACTTGCACGGGTGGCGCCAGCCAGGTAAACCAGTTGATGATCAGGGCAAGCAAACCGAAATAACCGATCAGTGTCAGTATGCGCCCGGTTCGCGCGCGGGGTGGCGATTCAAGGCGTGGCTTACGGCTCATGTTGATTTTATTTTGAGTTGACTGGCAATACCGGCAACGCGCTTGCCCAGGGCCTGGCACAGAGCTGACTCATGCTCATCAAGCGGATGTTTGCCTTCTAATCCCGCTACATGACTGGCGCCGTAGGGGGTGCCTCCACGCGTTGTGTGATTCAGTGCAGGTTCGCTGTAGGGGATGCCCGTGATCAACATGCCGTGATGCAGGAGCGGCGTCATCATGCTGAGCAAGGTACTTTCCTGCCCACCGTGCTGGGTGCTGGTTGACGTAAAAACAGCGGCTGGTTTGCCGGCCAAAGTGCTGGCGAACCACTCGGATGTGCTCTGGTCGAGAAAATGTTTGAGCGATGCTGACATATTGCCGAAATGTGTTGGACTGCCAATGATCAGGCCGTCGATAGAGTGCAAGTCTTCGATACTGACGTAAGGCGCTCCCGATTCTGGTACGCCACTATCTGTGGCTTCTATCACAGTAGAGACTTTAGGTACCGCACGAATCTCGGCATTGGCATCAGGTACAGCATTGACGCCACGGCCGATCATGCGGGCCATCTGATAAGTGTTTCCGCCATTCGTGTCGTAGACGATAAGTATTCGAGTGCTCATGGGTCTACAGTGTGGCACAACGCACATCGGATAACCTCACGGCGGACTCACTGTCGCCGATAACTCTTGTATCCAGTTCAATCCAGAATTCACTGTGCTGACAGAAAACGCCAAACGCTTTGCAGATCCATCTACCGGCAAGCTCGAGCTTGGCGCTGTTCTTGACGGACTTCTCATTGATGGTCTGATCGAGGAAGCCAACTGCAAACTGTTGACGTCCCTCGCCAGCTCGGAAAAAGGCAAACGAAAAAGCGACCCCCTGGAGCGTATAACCGCCAGTAATTGGGTTAGTGCGCGTGATCCGGAACAAAAGATCGATCTCGACTTTCTGACCCGATGGCTGGCGAAGAAGGTTGACCTGCCGTGGAAACGGATCGACCCCTTGAATATCGATGTACCGGCGGTCACGGCAGTGGCATCGCATGCCTACGCGACGCGTTTTAATGTCATTTGTATCGAGTCCAACAATGATTACGTTGTGTTCGGTACCGCCGAACCTTTTTATGATGAATGGCAAGCTGAGCTTCGGCAGGTCCTGCAAAAGGAAATTCGTCTGGTTATCTGCAACCCGGATGATATTCGACGTTACTTGAAGGAGTTGTACAACGTCTCAAAGTCTGTGCTTGGTGCCAAGAAGGATCAGAATTACCAATCAAACGCGGTGCAGAATCTCGAGCAGCTGATGGAGCTCGGGCGCCATGGCAAGCTTGAAGCAAACGATAGCCATGTCATCAGTCTGGTTGACTGGTTGTTGCAATATGCCTACGAGCAAAGGGCCAGTGATATTCATCTTGAACCGCGCCGTGAGATGGGCGCCGTGCGATTTCGTATCGATGGCGTCATGCAGCAGGTTTATGACATGCCGGCACCGGTACTGGCTGCTGTTACCAGTCGCCTTAAAATTCTGGGACGAATGGATGTCGCCGAGAAACGTCGCCCGCAAGATGGGCGACTCAAGACACGAAATGCCGAAGGCAAGGAAGTCGAGCTACGTATTTCGACCATGCCGACAGCATTTGGCGAGAAGATGGTCATGCGAATCTTCAACCCTGAGGTTCTGGTCAAAGACCAGACAGCGCTTGGGTTTGATGAGCGCGAAGCGGGCATCTGGAATTCTATGATCAAGCAGCCCAACGGCATTTTGCTGGTCACCGGCCCTACCGGCTCAGGTAAAACGACAACCTTGTACAGTAGCCTGCAAACGCTGGCGACACCGGATGTCAATGTCTGCACGATTGAAGATCCGATCGAGCTTGTGATGCCTGCGTTCAATCAGATGCAGGTTCAACATAATATTGATCTCGACTTTGCCTCAGGTGTACGCACTCTGTTGCGCCAGGATCCGGATATCATCATGGTCGGTGAGATACGCGATCTTGAAACGGCGCAAATGGCTGTGCAGGCTGCGTTGACTGGCCATCTGGTCTTGTCAACCTTGCACACCAACGATGCGCCATCGGCTGTCACGCGCTTACTTGAACTGGGTATTCCCCATTATCTGATTCGGTCTACCTTGATCGGTGTTATTGCACAACGACTTGTCAGAACCTTCTGTCCTCACTGCGTAGAAACAATGGACGTGGATGAAGAGGAATGGAAGACCTTGATGTCGCCTTGGAAGGCGGATACGCCAGAGCAACTACACAAACCGGTTGGTTGTCTCGAATGCCGACAGTCAGGTTTCCTCGGTCGGGCCGGTATCTATGAACTGCTGCAGATGACACCAGGTGTCAAGGAATGCATCACGGCTGACATGCAGTTGGAAAAATTGCGCAAGCAAGCGTATACGCACGGTATGCGTCCCCTGCGAGTCAGTGGCTTGTCCAAGGTGGCGCAGGGCAAGACTAGTTATGAAGAGATACTTAAGGTTACTCCGGCGCCTTTGCTTGACTAGAACCTAACTGGTCCACTTGACTGTTGTTAGTGCATTGTTGGACCGTTTTCCGATCATGACTAGTGCTGTGACCCTATCCTCGACAGTGAGTAAATGAGACGCAGTCGTTGTTTGCGGGGTATTTGGGGGTAAGCCTGACCGTGGAAAGTGCTTTTTTAAAGCCTTATCACCGGCTGTATAGCCGAATACTCACGCCGTCCTCAGCGCGCTGGAGTCGCCTCGTCTGATGACGCGCGTAGCAACGCAGCGGAGTGGCGGCGGGCGGTTTCTATCGAATTTCCCAATCCGACAGACTATGGCAAGCTTACCTGTATGGCTATAACAACAATGAAGTAGGCCAGTTAGAAGGGAGTGGCACCTAACTCATTGATTTTAATAAACATTCAACCAAATTCGGATATTTTCCCGGTTTTGGTTGTCCTAACTGCACAAGGGACAAAAGGGGTTTACGCCGTGTCTACGAACATTAAGAAATTTAATATGCCGCTAATTGGCATTCTTGCCTTGCTCACCGGTTGCGCAACGGTAGCTCAGCCGCCACAAAGTGAACCACCGCGGGTTACCGCTCAAGTGTCCGAGGTCATTGATCAACCCGAGTTGTATCTGAATGAGGATATTGTCTGGGGTGGTACGGTTCTCAGGGTCGATAATCGGTCTGACGAAACCTGGATTGAAATAATTCAGCGGCCATTAAACCAAAATGGTGTGCCCGATCTGTCGAAACGTTCTAACGGTCGTTTCCTGGCAGTTGTGCCTGGCTTTCTTGATCCACTCGATTACGTCAATGGTCGATCTATCACTGTTAACGGTATAGTCGATGGTAAAGAGACGCGAAAAATCTCCGAGGCTGATTACACCTATCCGGTTATAGCGGTGGCCGATCATCAACTGGTGGATAAAGCGCAATCCAGAGTAGTCAGTAACAGTAGTAGCCGCAAACGTGGTTCTTATGGTTACTACCGGTACCCTTATCTCAGTAGTCTGAGTTTGAGTTTTGGAAGTCGCCGTGGAAGTCGCCTTGGGTTTTCGTTCGGTAGTAGATACAACTACGGAAGCTCATACTACGGTGGACACAGATACGGTGGATTCCGCGGTCATGGGTTCCGCGGTCATCGCGGGTTTGGCGGCCATAGCAGAGGGTTCCGCGGACATCGAGGCGGTCGATCTATCTCGCGTGGCGGTTTCAGGCACTAATGGATTCAGGCACTGAAGATCAAACAAGCCTTAAATAAATTAGCCTTATAGGGTGTATGTCGTCGGGAGAGGTTAGTCCCTCCCGACGAGACAATTGTCGCAAGCCTGAAATTACCGGCTTGAATCAGATAAAACTCAGTTAGCTAATGCTCGTTTGGCTAAAGCAAAATTAGCTCGAGTAGCTCAAACCGCTCAAGTAGCTCAAGGTTGTTTTACAGCACAAACTTTTCGTCGCCGGCTCCAGGCCAAGGCCGTCATTGAGCTGAGGATAAACAGCATTAGAAGTGGGCTGAAGCTTCCTCCTCCTGTTGTCACTCGGCCCACCGGGTCTCCATTTTTAGCGTCGATGAAGTCTGGGATGCCGTCGCCATCAAGATCGGCATCTGTTTCGACGCTGTCGGGAATGGTATCGGCATCGCTGTCTTGATCAATGAAATTCCCTAAAGCGTCGCCATCAACATCATCGTCGCCTTCGATCAGATCGAGGATTGAGTCTCCGTCAGTGTCAGCGTCCAGATAATTCGGGATACGATCACCGTCCAGATCGGCATTGGTTTCCAGATGGTCTGGAATGGCGTCGTTGTCGCTATCGGGATCACGCATATTGGCGATACCGTCCTGATCAGCATCCCATGCACCTTCTACCTCGTCGGCAATACCGTCGTTATCCTGATCGTTCGTGGGTACCGTATGTTGGGTGGCTGCGTCGAGAAAATTTGGAATCGAGTTACCATCAACGTCAGCCATACCTTCGTCCTGATCGCTGGTACCGTCACCATCGCTATCGGAATCGAGATGATTGGGTATGCTGTCGCCATCGGCATCAGCGCCGCCTTCTATATTGTCAGGAATTCCGTCGTTGTCATCATCGGTATCGATGTAATCGGGTGATTGATCTGCATCGGAATCGCGGTAACTGTCTGGATCAGTTGGATCGGTGCCTTCAAATTCCTCGATATGATCTGGCACTTGATCGCCATCAAAGTCCAGCGCAGATGCTGGTGCTTCCTGAAATGATGCGATACCGTTTCCATCGGGATCGAACAGCGACTGAACGGCGTTGTCTTCGTCACCTACTGCATCGTTGTAATCGTTGTCGTCCAGATAAGCTGGCACACCATCGTTGTCACGATCGTAGTAAGCATGACCGCCGTTTTCGTTCTCGTTCCAAATGCCATCGTTATCGCTGTCTGCATCATTGATATCAGCAGTGCCATCGTTATTGCTGTCAAGCCGGCTCAGAGCATCATTGGGATCAGTCTTTTCAGCCAGTTCAATAACGTCCGGTATGCCATCGGCGTCAGTATCGATCTGGGCGCGTGGTATGTGATTATTATCGATCACTTCAATATGCGATATGACATTGTCCATCCCACCAAGGGCGGGCGTGGAGCTTAAGTAACCTATACAAAGACCGTTACCACCTCCATGTTCACATGCGATAACCGCATAGCCTGCCTGCACCTGAATGGATGAGATAGCGTCGTTATCAATTCCCATGGCCTCAAGTTTGCCTATTCCGTAAACACCGACAGACAAACTTGCGCTTGTACCGCCATAGTTGCTCTCGCTATGTACAGTGGCAGCAGATCGGGTCACTTCGATATATGAAATCCGGTTGTCCAGCAAGCCTAGTGCGGGAGTCGATTCAGTGTACTGACGACACACGCCGCCGCCCACACCGTGTTCGCAGGCGTAAGCTGAATAGCCGTTGTGCAGTCGTATCGATGAGATAGTATCGTTGCCAATGCCCAAAGACTCGAGATCGGCCAGGTTATAAGCACCTGTTGCCAAGTCTACATTGGTGCCACCATAGTTACTGTCACCATACACGGTGACTGTTGGCTCTGAAATGATGGATCTATTGACTTCTATATAGGATATCTGTTCGTTCAGTAAACCCAGCGTTGCAGCGGAATCATTGAAGCTTCTGCAGGTCCCATCACGGGCGGTATGTTTGCATGCGTACACGGTGTAACCATCATGCACTTCTATCGATGAGATTGCGTCATTGCCTATCCGCATTGCCTCGAGCTCAGTTGCCCTGTAAGTACCTACGGGAAGATCAACATTAACTCCGCCAAAGTGATTGTCGCCATACACCGTGACCGTAGGTTCAGTGGCTGTGGATCTTCTTACTTCAATATGCGATATGGTGTTGTTCAGCACACCAAGCGACGTTGTAGATGCGGAGATGGTTCTGCAGGATTCATTGGTTGAATGCGCGCAGGCAAATACCGAGTAACCTTCATGTACTTTGATCGATGAGATTCGATCGTTACCAATACCCAAAGCGTTAAGATCGGAAAAGCCGTATGTGCCCAGGTCCAAGTCAACACGTATTCCAGTGTAGTTGTGGTCCTGATACACAGTAACCGCATCGATCGCCTCAGGGCGTCCATTCGGAAAATAGAGTGCAATCAGTTGATCAATGCGACTGGCGGCAGCATCAGTTCGTGCAGGATTGAAGTTGTTGATGACGTCATTCCATTCCGACTCTGTCCAGACATCACGGCCAATTCTGTCCCAGAAACCTTGAATCTCTTGCTCAGTCCGAGGTAAGGCAGATCGATGTGCCATAAGGCGGTCGTAGACTTTTGCTGAAGCTTGTAAGCCTTCCGCTTGGAGCGCAGCTGCGAGCGCTTGTGGATTATCGGGTGCACGTCCCCACAAGTGGATAATAGGACGTATATCTACACCTGTTGCACGTGAAAGCCGAAGCAGGCGATCATCTGTGCCTTGTTCATAGAATACTCTGGGAATGGCATCTCCGAAGTCGACCCAATGTTGGTTTATATCCCGGTTAAGGGTTATCAGTGCATCCCAGCCGAACAACTCAATGATGTCCATGTAGTTGCCATAACCACGGTAGTTATAGTGATACTGGTTGCCGCGCGCCTCATTGCCTGCAAGAAAATTGTCTGTCAGTGCCCAGCTGTTGAATGCGTCGGTCAGGGTCACATCATCACCCTGTGGGTTATGCACCGAGCCTGCAAAGGCCAGTTGTAGCGAGGTGCCGTACATCTTGTTCAACAGCAAGATATAAGGTACATGGACTATCGACTCACTTTCGTTTTTGAAAAACAGCGCCAGTGTGGCGTGAGTCATCTCGTGCATGGCGGTTTCGTGTGGGAAAGCGCTCGGCTGGAACTGCTGGGGCGCTTCTGTGTTATCAAAGTTTGGAAAGTTTGACATGGGGTAACCCGGGAAAAACGCATTGCCGCGAAAATCCACATCCACCTGAGAGAAATTTAGCGGCTTGTTTCTAATTTCTGGTCTACCCATGAAGATCGACATGGCATTGGCCATATCGTCATTGTTTTGTAATACGGTAACCACATCCCAATCATCCCTGACCCATTTGGATGGAATGCTAAGCAGGGATCGTTCAGACTCAATATCGACGAACGTACCGGGATGCGTTTTCTCAATATCCCATTGCGCCGCTGTGGTCTTGTCGAAACTGCGGTCCGAGTAAAAAGGTGCGCGAATAGTGTTTTTAATTTGTACAGTAACGATACCGTCGTCGGCAAGATAAGGTACGTCGATATAGAGGTTGCCTCCCAGCGGGTTGGCGACTTTTGTGGTGGTACTGCTAATGGGGAATGTATTGCTTACTCTTCCCACACGTCTTTGTGTTGGCTTGCTTGATAAATTGTAGCTGTGTGCACCTACCCGAATTTGATAACCCTGATTAACAAGATGAGGGGGGACAATGACCTCAGCGACAGTACCGGGTGCAACATAAGCTCCGGTGGGTCTGCGTGCGGGCAATTTTGAGTACAGATTTGGCCGTCCCCAGTCCTCTGGCACAGAGGCATCGATTCGCATCTGATAAATTGCATTGGGGTTGGAAGCCCTGGGGACTGCACCGGGAAAATATTCGTGTGACCTGAAGGCAATTGCACCTACCAGGATCGGATTTGCAGCGAGATTGCCTGCATTGACCCCATCAAAAACCAGCTGGTAAACGACATGCATGGTGCGAGCTAGGGCGTGCCCGTCGGTGAGGCTGTCATCTTTACGAAAGGATTTTATTCCTGCATCGGTAAACAGCGGCCCGTGAGTGCTTTCATACGATTGAACGGTTTGGTATCCCAGCGTTACGAGCGGCAAATCAGTTGCCGCTGAGCTGAAAGCGGGGTCATTAATGATTGAATCACGTAAGTCGTGCAGCGCTTGCTCGGATAAATTCGTATTGCCTTTGACGTGATCAGACAGGGCATTGATCGCTGATATGAGCGTTGGAAATGCGCTTTTGCTAACTATCAGACTTGAAGTATTGTTATTCCCGGCGCCTAGGTTCGCAGCAGAAGTTGTATGGCTGATACAGTCTGTAGGTCCATGAATACACAGCTGAAGTTGATATCCCGGCGCGACCTTGGCTGATGAGACATTGTCGTTGCCAATTCCTGATGCGATAAGATCATTTATGTCGTACTGTCCTTCGCCTACGGACCAGGACACGCCACCGAAGTTTGCCTCTGAATATAAAATAGCGCCTTGAGTAGGCTCTGCTGCCTGAGTGTGGCCAGATATCAGGAAACTTAGGCCAGCGATTAGAGGGAGTATCAATTGAGAAGGGTGTTGCTTGCGTCTTATGCTCATAGCCTTATGCAATTTATCCGGATATATGGCGAATTTTCTTAAATTCGGTGACCATCCAGTTGCACCGGGAGTAGACGACAAAAAACAATCGGCATAGTGCGGTTTCGGCTGGGACGTTTACAGCTGAACGCGTAATCGGAATTAGTTTGTTTATTATGACAGGTGTCTGATAAGTAATGAATGGAATAACTCAGTTATGATTGGAGTAACTCAGTAATGAATGTAACAAGACCGTTATATGAAGAACGACTTGTGACAAGCTCCTCAGCGCTATGTGGCGATAGCCCGTGAGCTTGCTTCTGTTGTCGTATCGGTTCTCTTAACGTTAACTGACCTGATCAAGAATGACTCATCAAGCTATACGCAGCGCCGACTTTAGCGATATCGACGCTATAACCCGTATCTATGCGCATCATGTGACAAGCGGCACAGGTAGTTTCGAAGAAACTCCACCCACGCCCAAAGAGATGGCCAACCGCTTCAAGTCACGTGAGCAGGCAGCTTATCCGACACTTGTCTATGTAACCCCCGATGGCGAGATAATCGGATTTGCTTATGCGGGTGCCCACAAACCGCGCTCCGCTTACCGCCACACTGTTGAAGATTCAGTCTATGT
>CAYULV010000018.1:0-24097 GCA_964445655.1 uncultured Granulosicoccaceae bacterium
CAAAGAAGATGATCGAGTTACTGTCGCTTAGGTTGATCTCCCCCATCAGCTTGTCAATACGGGCCTTCTCGGACGGATCAACCTTTTCGTAAGGCACCAGATCGTGCTTGATATCAGGCAATAGTTCAGTACCTGCCAGCAATTCCACATCATTTACGACTTTAGTGGTTGTTTCGCTCATTCGGGTCTCCTTGAATTATCTATTGAAAAAGACATGCTCACGTCACGCCTTCTTTTTCCAGTTGCAGTTGCAGCACTTCGATATTGACGTCAAGATCGGACAGATTGTTCTCTCGAAGCTTCGCTTGTTGTTCAGCTATGACGGTTTCGATCGTTGTCAGTACTCGTCGGAAGTTGTCTTCCAGTTCATGTGAGCCGCCATCCTTATGTGTTCTTGCATAGCCTTCGGTAACTTGCTGCGCGCCATCGAGATATACCTTGAGGAATTTACGCGCACGGCGAGCATCAACCGGGTCCTCCTCGATGGTCGTTAGTATGTCACGTGCTTCTTTGACGATACGGCGTAGTCGATCCTTGAACTCTCTGTTATTGATATCACGGCTGGCTTTTTCAATGCCCTCGATACGTCCTTCGGCTTCATCGAGAAGATCAATCAGCTCTTCGGTGGTAATTCCAACAGCGGCAATGTCCGGGCTTTTATGGGCAGAATCGAAGTCATAATAAAGATAACTTCCAAGTACCACTGCACAGCCAAACAGAATACTGTCAAACAGACCGTGTTTTTCAGGTATGCCTATCCAGGCAAGCACGAACATGCCGATCGCAAGGATTGTCGCACCGATAACGCGATACCGCACCGTGCTGGCGCGGCGCCGCAAATTTCGGCGCTTCGTTTCATTGTCGAGGCGAATGCCTTTTCTGATGAGCGTGGCGGCGGTCATGGCGGCGGCAAAGGCAAATACGCGTGCAAGCGCGACTACTGTTTCACCGCCACTCAGTGCACTGAAAATTGCCGGCAATAACGGCAACGGCAGGAAATACAGCAGCAATCCCCGCCACATGACTGGCTTTTTCGCTTCCGGGTCATAACGCGTAACGGCTGCCATGATCAGCCCAGAAACGCCTGACAGGACAGTAAGCCGACCGTCGCGAGAATGATGAAAAACCCGATGACTCGTTGCAAGGGTTTGGGCATGTTATTGATTCCAAGCGATGTTCATTACAAACGGTGGAGCCGGAAGACCCGCTCTTCAAGCGAATCCAAGCCTCTTTTACTGAGATTTCCGACGAATTCCGGCCCACTGTAATGTGCAAGCTCGTGTATGTCGAAGTTCTTGGTGAAAAGTTTTGTGACCATAGAGGCAGGAACCGGGAACGGCGGACCCTGCATCTTGGATGCATCATAGTCTATGACGAGCAGCAGGCTAATGCTGCCAGCGGGCAGTATTGCAGCGAGCTGCTGTGCATATTGCGGCCTTAGATCGTCGTTCATGGCGATTAGCGAGGCGCGATCGTAGACAGCCGAGACATTGCGACAGTGATCGGCCGTGAGCGCGAAAAAGTCGCCTGCAAGAAGCTTGATTCCTTCGGCCTTGCCAGTACCTGAGAATATTTCGAAAGGGCCATCAGTGTGACGCTCGAACGAGAGATCGTTTTCTTTGAAAAAGCTCTCGATCGCTTTTTGGCTGAGCTCAATGCCGGTGACCTTGTAGCCTTGCTCGTGCAACCACAACATGTCGAGCGACTTGCCACACAGAGGTACGAACACCTCCGAGTTCTGCGCGATCTCCGCTTCCGGCCACCACTGCTGCAGGTGTTTGTTCGTGCGCGCCTGATGAAAGCCGATACTGTCGGCTTCCCACTTCTCATGCCAGAAATCTGCTTCCAACTAGGAGTCTTCCTTCGTCAAAGGCGCCCATTCTCGCCAGCCCTTCAGCAAGGGAAAGTACAAGCCAACGCGCACTGGACGGTCATCGATACGGCGAATGATATCAGCATAGCGGTCCAGCTGATCCCGATATCGCTCCTGCTCCTGATCCAGAAAGGCCTCGACCTGCCCCCCTCGATGATCCCCCGTCTTGAAATCAATAATCCACCGAACCCCCTCCTCATCAACAAACGTCCGATCGATTACCACCTTTTGGACACCCACATCTGTGGGAGCCGTTATCGCCCACTCGGATCTGGCCTCTTTGTGGGTGTCCAATATCCAACGGCCTCGCGCATCAGCATGGGTATTTTCAAGGCCTAGCAGTACCTTTTCTCGGGTGGCCGCCAACTCAGCGTTTGGGACACCCAGATTTCGGAGCTGGCGCTCGACGATGGGTCCCAACTCCGCCGTTACGAAATTACCCCTGTTTGTGGGTGTCCCAGATGCAAGCCTTTGTAATTGAAGATGCAACACGGTGCCCACGTCACGCGCAGTGCTGCCCGCCCATAGAAATTCGATTGGCGTGGGCTCGACGGGCATCGGTTTATGCG
This sequence comes from uncultured Granulosicoccaceae bacterium, assembly GCA_964445655.1. Classification (GTDB taxonomy): domain Bacteria; phylum Pseudomonadota; class Gammaproteobacteria; order Granulosicoccales; family Granulosicoccaceae; genus Granulosicoccus. Next base: position 2,443 of record CAYULV010000018.1, read on the forward strand.
CCTCCGGCCACTGAAATGCAGTTGGCTCGGGCATTTGCCAGTCAGCTGACAGGCGCATTAGATCAGGCGGTGGAACCGAGGGATCGTCAGAATTGTGGGTGTCCAGAAAGAGATCCTCAGTCCCGGGTTCAGTGTCCGAGATGTGGGTGTCCAGTATTTCAGCGCACTGGGGTTCGGCCAGATGCCAGATGGGGTGTAGCAGAGATGCCTTTATGGGTGTCCTTAACTCGCCATTGGTGCGGGTTTTTGCGGGGGCTATGAGGTGCAGTTGGGATTTGGCGCGGGTGCAGGCTACGTAGAGGAGTCGGAGCTTTTCCTGGTCGTCGGCGCGGTTGCGAGCGTCGCGTACCAGGCGGTTCAGTCGGCCGCGACGGGTTGAGGGCAGGCCATGTTCTTCGAACGGTGCCAGCAACAGGCGCGGAGCTCCTCCGACTGTGCTTTCAAACCAGTTCAACAGTCGTGTCCCGTCAGCCCGCGGCTGACGATCGAGGGCGGGCAGGATCACCGTATCGAACTCAAGTCCTTTTGCCTTGTGTAAGGTCATGATCTGGATTTGGCAACCAGCTTCATCAGCCGGGTTGGCAAAGAGATTGGCCATGGCAGACTTGAGTTGGCTCTGCTCCCACAATCGACCATCCGCCTCCAGTGAGCGCAACATCGCGAGGCAACGTTCAGCCGCTTCAACATCAATTGCGTCCAGACAAGCTACGGGGCCTCCCAGTTTCAGCCAGCATGATTCTACCCACGGCATCAACGCTGCACGCGAAGCACGCTTTACCGCAGGCTCCATGACCGAAAGAAATCGAGCAACTCGATCTTGCCCATCCTCACTCATCTGTTTGACACGCTCCGTGTCACGCAGGACTTCGATCACTGATGTATCACGCTCGAGCTCATGCATCAATACCGCCATGTCTTTCAACGTCAGCCCGGTTCCGGGTGCCCGTAGTAGTGACAACCAATGCAGACGATCATGTGGATAGCGTAGTGCCAGCACCAGAGACATGAGATCACGAACAACCAGCTTCTCGCCAACAAGATCCATGTCAATAGATTGATACTGCAAAGAGCGAGATTGCAGTGATTTGAATATCTCCACAGCGTGTGACTTTGAACGAACCAGAATCGCCACTCGATGTTCACTATCTTTAGCGATGGCTCGAGCCGCTATGTCCGCGACGAGGTTGGCTTCATCCTCTCGCGCTGCATCACACATGGGATGCAGCGTAACGCCACCTGAACCATCCAAATGCGCATTGGATGGTGAATAAGGAACAGCGCCTGACTCACTGTTCCAGTGTTCGGGAAAAACACCCGCGAATGTATTATTGATCCAGGACACAACACCCGGTGCTGCCCGAAAATTTACCGACAAGACAAGTGACTCAAGCTGGACAGGTCCAACTCCGTTTTGCTGAGCATGAAAAAAGACCGCTACATCTGCATCGCGAAACCGATAAATGGATTGCATCGGATCACCCACAGCAAAAAATGTCCGCCCTTCATCGGGTGACCATTCCGCGACCAGCTTGCGAAACAATTCAAACTGGGACTGCGATGTATCCTGAAACTCATCGATCAAAATATGTTTCAACGACAAATCCATCGCCAAAGCGAGATCCGTCGGTGCATCTTCAGAGCCAAGCGCGCGTATGGCTCGAGCGCCGATCTCTGAAAAGTCCACCACTCGCCGTTCAGCAAACATCAGCTGTAACTCTGCTAGAAGCGCAGGTAGATGCCCAGTCAATGCGCGAAGCAACTCCCATTGCTCAGGTTTATAACGAGGATCAGGCAGATTACGCACTTCAACCAGAGCTTCATGAAATTCAGGATGATCACCCAAGGACGCAAGCAGCTCGACCATAGCCTTCTTGTGTTGATCCAGCTCCGCTGCCTCGACCCCTAATTTCTTGGCTTCAGTTTTAGCCGGAAAGCCATTGGCTTTGGTCACCTGCTTTCGCCAGGTTTTATTTGTCGTCAACAGCGCTTCACCAATACTCTGCCACAAGGGCAGATCATCAACATCAGCTCGAGGTAACTCTTGCATGTCACGCCACAGTTGATGCTCTTCCTTCAGTTCACTGATATCCCCTTCATGCATGGCAAGCAAAAGATCGGCTGCCATACGCAAACGCGCTGGCAATTTATTGAGCTGAAGTGGTAGATGGGCATAAAGCAATTCAATTCGTGACTCAATCAACTCGCCCAACATGCTTTCCAAAGCTACACGCATGCGATCAGGCTCAAGCATAAAAGGAGAGAGATGTCGTATCCATTGATCCCGATTTCCCAAAAGATCAGCCAGCAACTGACGAGCTAGCTCAAGACGATTACCTAAGTGCAGAAGCACGTCTTTGAGTTCATCAAGATTATTCTCAATGAAACGTTCAGCGACATCCTGATACAGGCCACGTGCATCTTCCATCAAACCGGTTGGCGCACCCAGTGCCGAAACCACTGGCATCCGATAGGCAAGTTGCGACGATAATGAATCTATCGTGCGCAAATTCAGTCGCTGGGGGTTGCGGATCAGTTGCCAATCACGCGCGCTGTCACGTTTGAGCACGTTCAGCGCAAGATCAAGCCCTTCTTTCTCATACTCGTTTTCGGGCTCCCCACCCTGCGCCGCCTTGACCAAGGAATCCACAACACGTTGGCGCATTTCACTTGCCGCCTTGCGCGTAAACGTGATGGCAAGGATTTCTTCAGGCTCATCAACCGTGATCAGCAAGGTCAGAATGCGTCGCGTCAACAGCTCTGTTTTGCCAGAACCCGCGGGGGCTTGAACGATGAAAGAGCGCATCGGATCCAACGCCTGCTTACGAATTGCAGCGTCAATCGGCGCACTCATGTCACAGACTCCTCGCGCGCACCTTCATCAAGCGGATCTTGCGTTGGCGTATCTATTCTGCATAAAGGCTTCAAGTCACAGTAATCACAGGCGTTCTTCATCGGTTTAACAATCGCCAGTCCATCACGAACTTCTTTGGCAACAATATCCAATGCACCCTGCCAATGGTTTCGCCACGCTACCCAATCATTGATTTCACTACCCCTGACACTCACCGACACCTTGGGCAGTTTGCTGTCATCCTCTGCGATTCCCTTGAACGCATAGTTGTGACGAACCACCTGAGCAAAGCTGGCGCCACGAATATTCTCATCAGTTAATACATACAATGGCAACTGCGGGTTCTCGATACGTTCATTACCCCATGGCAGCGCGGTATTACCCGCACCCGTTTTATAGTCGATGACAACATGCGAGCCATCAACCTCATCGATACGATCGAGCGTGACGTTCATTTTCACACCACCGTGTTCAATTTCCATGGCCAACTCGGTTTCAAGAACCGTAAAGGGCTCGCGCTTCGATTCGGAGAGAGTCAGCCATTCCAGAATCAGACGCTTGAGCCTGGGCCTTTCCAAGGCAGCCATCGAGCTACTGATTTTTTCATCAGCAATCGCCGTATCAATGGCGCTTACAACCGCTTCATCGCACTCAGTCTCATCCATGGCAAACAGACGTTCCTGACTACGCACGTTCGTCCAAAAAACTTCCATGGCCTTGTGCAAGAGATTGCCATGCTGACGCGGATCGAGACCGAGACCTGCCTCTTCAAGAGGTCGAATTGACAGACGATGACGAGCGAAGGCTCGAAAAGGACATTTGGCCTGATCCTGAAACAGGCTAGCACCTCCACGTGCCTTGGTACCACGTGGCAACGGCGGACCAAAGAAATCTTCAATACGACTTAGCTGCGCCGATTGTCGAATAAGCTCGACAAGACTCACCTCGTCAATGGTGCCGGGTAACTCCACAGCTTGGTCACTTGGGATAAGCCCCACATCGGGTAACGACGCCGAGACCAATTCCTTACCCTCTCTTTGTGAGGCACAGCTGATCGTGACATTTGTCGCACTCGAACACCACAAACGAAACTCATCTTCTGCCAGGGCAAACCTTGCCGTTGCACTAGCCTCCGGGATGCCACAAGCCTTTTGCTCGGCTATTGACAGAAACGGCGTCGGATTGGCAGACGGAGGCCATTGATCAGCATCAAGTCCGGTTATCCACAAGGCATCAAATCGAATGCCATGACTTTCAAGGCGTCCCATGATCTGGATCGGCACACCCGGTGGAGTCTCTGCTTGAAATATTCGGCTACGCAACAATTCACGTAATTCTCCCAGCACCTGTGATGCCGACAAGATTTGCCCTTCATCAATCATCTGCAACTCATCCAGACATTCATTGAATGCCATGATCGCCTGATGCTCTTCACTGCCATAGGAGCTACCCGGCCATCCAAGACCGTTTAACCATCGACTGAATCGTCGTGCCCACTCTGTAGGCGATGCACGCTTCATGCGACGTTTTTTCAAGACATCGCGCAACGCGCTCGCCAGTTTCGTCCCACCAGACAGTTGCTTCAGTAGATCCTCGGCACCAATACGCCGAACACGTTGTTCGCGTAGTCGGCGATCAAGTTTTTCACGCACGCCGGCCTCTGCTACTGCACCAACAAGATAGGGACTCATCAACAAGGCAGACACATCACGCGCTGGCAACTCTTCTATAAGAAGGGTAATCAACATCAACGCAGTTCTGACCACCGATTGATCATTGAGTGGTGTGCCGAGGGATATGTCATACGGCCTACCTGTCAATGCGATTTCCTGTGGCGACAATCCTGGAAAAAACACAGCATCGAAAGCACGTGTTACTTCACCACGAAGCTTTGCCAGCTCAGGTATGACAACGCCTAACGACTGATACATGTCGTCAGCAAGCCTTGCCTTGACGGCATGGGCGATGCCGAATAGTTCGTCCGAGTCATCGACATACCGACGAGTATCAGGGACTACCGGGGATGATACGGCTATGGCTTCAACTCGCACACCCACCGCGCGAAGCGCGTCAAACAGTGTCTGCTGCTGCGGTGTAATGCGCAGAAAACCCGCCAGGTAGATTTCCGAAGGTAGACAGTCGCCAAGATGCCCTGCCCTAATCAATTCAACCAGATGATCGGCAAGCATTGAATCATCCAGCAGAGATTGCTCATTACACAAGTCAATATAATGCTGGCGCCAACGCTGCCAGGCAAATTGATCATCTGACAAGTACTGGCTCTCATCATTCAGGCAATACCAGGCATTTGACAACTGCCACGCTTGTTCAGCAGCCACAGTAGCGGCGGCTGTATCGAGCAGCTGCACACGTTTGTCAGCATCTATAGCACGATGCCAATGCCGATGCCGCAGCAGATCAGGCAAGCGCACCCTCGAGGAAATACCCTGGGCCAGTGCTTCATCGTGCAACTGATGTAACCAGGCACGTATCGGTAGAATCGATGGTGTCTCCCACCAAAGCGCATCACCCGCTGATTGAACAATTTGAAAGCGACTATTGAAGTGTCTTGCCAACCGTTGATTCACTGACAACAGCACCGCACCTCCTGCGACCGACTGTATCCAGTTTTCCAATGCCTTAGCTCCCAATCAAAAATCCGTACGATGCGCAATGTTACACTCGTTAACCTCGAACGACAGTTCATAATCCTACTGACATCCAAGCTGCAAACGCCGAATTCAATATCACGTTCAGTGTCAACCACGGAAGCTATATCGACATGTTTGAGTGGATTGCAAGCCCCGAAGCCTGGGTTGCCTTGGCAACCTTGACCGCCCTTGAAATTGTTCTTGGGATTGACAACATCATTTTTATTTCGATTCTCGTCGGCAAACTGCCAGAGGAACAGCGCGACCGCGCGCGCCAGCTTGGCCTGTGGCTTGCCATGTTGGCGCGTCTGGGCCTGTTGTTCTCGATAGCCTGGGTCATGGGCCTCGTAGAACCCTGGTTTACGATTTTTGGCGAGGAAATCTCCGGACGCGACATCATCCTGATCGGCGGCGGCTTGTTTCTGTTGACCAAATCGACGCGGGAGATCCATTCCAGTCTCGAAATGCACGATGAAACCAGGCAATCCGGGCCGGCAGCCACCTTTGCTGGCGTTTTGGTACAAATCGCGCTACTGGATATCGTGTTTTCGTTCGACTCGGTCATCACGGCCGTGGGTCTGGTCGATGAATTGCCGGTTATGGTCATTGCGATTGTATTGGCAGTTCTGGTAATGCTGTTAGCTTCCAAAGCTATTGGTGAATACGTCGACAGAAATCCGACGATCAAGATTCTCGCCCTGTCTTTTCTGATCATGGTGGGGTTGACGCTCGTAGTCGAGGGATTCGATGTTCATGTACCTAAAGGCTATATTTATTTTGCAATGGCCTTTTCAGTCATCGTCGAGCTCATCAATATCCGCATGCGGAAGAGCAAGGAGATGATCGAACTGAACAAGAATCTCCCTGGCGAGAAACCGAAACAGAACAATTAATTTTTTGCAGCAACAGGACTCTGGACGCAGAATCATATGAGCAACAAAACCATACTGGTAACTGGTGGCGCGGGCTACATTGGTAGCCATGTTGTCAAATTACTTGGGGAGCGCGGTGAAAATATTGTTGTTCTCGATGACTTGTCCACTGGCAACGCAGAAGCAGTACTACATGGTGAACTGGTTGTAGGCAAAACCGGTGACATTGATTTTGTCAGCCAGTTGATGAAAGACAAAGGTATTGACACGGTCATGCATTTCGCGGCGCACACCATCGTGCCCGAAAGTGTAGAAAATCCGCTCAAGTACTACGCAAACAACACCTGCAGTACGCGCAACTTGTTGCAAGCCTGCCAGGACAATCACATCAAAAATTTCATTTTCTCATCAACCGCGGCAACCTATGGCATTCCGGAGAACAGTGACGAAGGCTGCAGCGAGACCACAGCAACATCACCAATCAACCCCTATGGCATGTCCAAACTCATGTCCGAGGCGATGCTGAGTGACTTGAGTTTCGCCACCGATATGAGCCATGTGATTTTGCGTTACTTCAATGTAGCGGGTTCTGATCCGGATGGGAGAATTGGCCAGTCAACCAAAAACGCAACTTTGTTGGTCAAAGTTGCCGCAGAGGTCGCCATCGGCAAGCGTGAGCTACTTCAGGTGTTCGGCACCGACTTCCCAACACCAGATGGCACCGGCATCCGTGACTATATTCACGTCACAGATCTTGCCAGCGCCCACCTGTCTGCATTGGACTATTTGCGCAAAGGCGGCGAATCAACTTTGATGAACTGCGGGTATGGCAAAGGCTTCAGTGTCCGCGAAGTAATCGATGCAGTGGAAAAGGCACATGGCTCGAAACTCAAGGTCATCGACCAACCACGACGCGCAGGCGACCCACCTGCTCTGATTGCTAACGTCGCAAAAATTCACGAGACGCTTGACTGGAAGCCCGCACATGACACGATCGACGACATCGTCGAAACGTCACTGCAGTGGGAGCGTATTCTGATGGAACGCGAGCACAACCAGAAAACCTGAAGGCAAGGCTTGGTGGTACTTAAAAGGTCCGCTAACAAAGCCCGCTTAAAAGGCCTACTGACAAGGTTTGCTTACAAGGTGTGATCGAGCTGTAACTGACCCGCACTGGCAAGACGTTCGACGAGCACATCCGATATATATCGGTAGTAATGCAAGTGAACCTTCGGTGGCAGTTCGCTCAAGGCGTCAGCCGACAGCACCAGAGCATTGACGGACGTCAATGCTCGCATTTGGCGAGCTTCAGGTGCACCGTTGATGAATCCCAATTCACCCAAACATTCACCTTCGCCATAGACCGAAATCAAATCACCGTTCTCCTCGACACGCACCAAGCCATCGGTCAGGATCAGCAAGCGACGATCAACACTTCCGGCGGTGATCAACAATTCGCCGGGTAAAAAACTTTGCACCTTGACGAGTTCAAGCAGTTGCGCAATCTCGACATCCGAGAACGAGGAGAAAAAGCGCTGAGACTTGAGTTCGCGTATGAATCGCTGTTGCGCTGGAGGGCGTTCCTCGACGATGCGAAACTGACTGATGAACGGCTTGATGGCAGCAGCCATCTCTCGGCCACTCTGAAACCGATTGCGCGGGTTTTTCTCCAGCGCTTTGGCCAGCACTTCAGATAACTCTGGCGGTAAATCCGGACGAATGTCGTGTAAACGCGGTGCTTCCTGATGAACTACGGTGCGAAAAAGATCTTTGACCTTACGCGCCTTGAACAACTGACGACCTGTAAGTAGCTCGAACAAAACTGTTGCCAGGGAATAAAAATCACTTGCCGCATCAAGATCACGCCCAAGAATTTGTTCTGGAGACATGTAGTTCGGTGTACCCAACGTTGGGCCTTGCTTCTCGAGTGCACCATCATCACGCAAACCTACCGCTATGCCGAAATCCAGCAGTTTTACCGCACCACTGTTCGACAACATGATGTTGGCTGGCTTGATATCACGATGCAGAATGCCTTGAGCATGGGAATAATCAAGTGCCAGGCAACAGTCGACAACCACACTCAAGGCACGATGCACAGGAAGCTGCGCCTTACCCTTACCGTGCTCTTTGAGTGAAACGCCCTCGATCACTTCCATGACCAGATAATTCAGCTCTTCAAATTGCCCAGCGTCATACACTGTGACAATATTTCCGTGAGTCAGCTTGCCTGCAGCCACGATCTCAGTTTGATAGGCACGCTGTGCACCGGGGACTTTCCCGGTCGAGACATGTGGCTCGCCGATGGGCGACAACTTGATGGCCACTTCCCGCCCAAGCAGATTATCCAGCGCTTGATGTACTACCCCGCACGTACCTGAACCGATGCGTCGGCCAATGGAATAGCGATCGATCTGATCAGGTACCGAGATCTCCAAAGGTTTGATTTTGGGTGCTGCAGCTTTGTCATGTGTACCACTCTGCGAAACATGACGAGCACCTTGACCGCTACCTACCGGAGCTTGAGGAAGCCTGGCTTCTGCGTGGTTACCCTGAGCGCCCCCCTGCGACTTGCGATCCGTATCTGAACCTGTGTTCGGACCACTTGTCGCCCGGGCAGGCGTATCTTTCGGTCGCGAAGACTCTCGACGAGCATCAGTCGAACCGCGGGCTCGATATTGGGACAGGACAGACACGTTAGGATTGCTGGGCCTGATTGGGGAGATATACCTACCTACATGATAGCATTCTCAGGCAACACACCACCATAAGCACTCAAGCGATTGAATAACCGACAATTGCTCCTCCGAAGCAACGCGTAATCCCAGGCTACTGAACAAAGCCCCCAACACAAACGTCAATAACATGACGTACGCGTAGGCGATCAGTATGCTGATCGGCATACCCACCTCGAAAGTATGACGAACAATATGCCCCAGAAGCGCGATCGTCCATACCATCAACACAAAATTGGCGAGGTCGAACAGGGTGCGTGACTCAGGCGATACCGATGCAGGGTCGAGGCCGGCAGAAAAACTCAAATAAATGGGAATTGCCGTGAGGTTGACGAACACGGAGGCACCGCAGAACGCCGCATAGGCTTGAACAAAACGTTCCGTTCGGCCGAACCATCTGAGCGCGGCATGAAGTAGCAGACCGAGCAAGACAAGATCGACTACTGCCGTCAAGACTGCCGTGGGCATTCCGGTAATACTGACCAACGCCAGAACGTAAGTGACGAAAGCAGCTACCAATCCGATGTGCAACGGCGTAATCCCCGCCGGCACATCCTGTGGCTTGCCCATCAAGAACGCAATGTTAAAAAATTGTCTGAAGAGCTCGACCACGCCCTCGTCCACGCAAAGTGCCAAAGCCGATGGTATCACCGACAACGCAGTGTATGATTCAGCGCTTCAAACACCTGTACACCAGAGCACAAACCATTCATGTATCAGGCTGGCAAAGCCAATCGGCTTAACGAACGCTTTCGCGGCTACTTACCCGTCGTCGTTGATGTGGAAACCGGCGGCTTCAACGAGCAAACCGATGCCTTGTTGGAAATAGCCGCCGTCATTATCGATTATGACGAGGCAGGTGATTTGCACCCGGTTGCCAGTTACTCAACCCATGTCACGGCTTTTGAAGGCAGTAACATTGACCCGAAGTCCCTGGAAATCAATGGTATTGACCCGGATCACCCATTAAGAGCAGCACGTGCCGAACGCGAAGCACTGTCACATATACTGACGCCGATAAGAAAGGCAGTTTCCGATGCAAACTGTACGCGCGCCATTCTGGTTGGGCACAACGCCTTCTTTGATTTGAAATTCCTGAACGCCGCGGTCGAGCGGACCCGGATCAAGAAGAACCCGTTTCACCCGTTCAGCTGCTTTGACACTGTCTCTTTGTGTGGACTGGCCTACGGGCAAACCGTATTGGCGAGAGCAGCCGATGCTGCAGGTATGGAATGGGACACGAGTGAGGCGCACTCGGCAATCTATGACACGCGTAAGACGGCCGATCTTTTTTGCAGCGTGATCAATCGCTGGGAACAGCTTCACCGGGATCAACAAAGTTGAACTCTGCCACGACACAGGTACAAAAGTGTCGTGGCAGATGATTACATAACCGTGTCAAAAACTGAACTTGTGCGTTAAGCGGCGTTCAGCTTTTACGGTCAGAGCACGCTACTTACTTGGCTGCCTTGTCGATCATCTTTTGCAACTCGCCACTTTCGGCAAGCTCCATGGCGATGTCGCATCCACCAACCAGTTCACCCTCAATATACAACTGCGGAAACGTTGGCCAGTCTGATACTGAAGGCAAGGTTTCGCGTACAGCCTGATCGGCGATAACATTGACGAAGGCAAATTCCTTGTTGCATTTTTTCAAAGCCTCAACCGTGCGCATTGAAAAACCACACATGGGCAACTGCGGCGTACCCTTCATGTAGAGGATGACCGGGTTTTCCTTGATCTGCTGCGTGATGCGCTCCTGCACATCATCACTTTGGGCGCTCATTACGCACCACCTGCAGCTGCGAAGCGTTCTGAAGTCTTCGCCCAGTCAACGACTTCAAGCCATCCATCGATGTAGTCAGGACGCTTGTTCTGATACTTCAGGTAGTAAGCGTGCTCCCAGACATCCAATGCCAGAATGGGTGTGCCTTGCATGTCGGCAACCGGCATCAGTGGGTTGTCCTGATTAGGTGTTGATGTAATAGCAAGCTTGCCGCCGTTTACGACCAACCAGGCAAAACCAGAACCGAAACGGGTGATGCCAGCCTGCTTCAATCCGGCTTTCAGTTCATCCATCGAACCAAAGGCGCTGTCGATAGCAGCACTCAGTGCAGCACTTGGGGCGCTGCCACCGTCGCACATGGAGTTCCAGTACAAAATGTGATTGTAATAGCCGCCACCGTTGTTGCGAATCGCCGGCGAAGTGCTGGCATCAACGGTTGCCATCACATCCTCGAGCGACTTGTCAGCCAGCGGGGAATCGGCGACCGCACCGGTGAAATTATTGAAATAGGTACGGTGATGTCGATCGTAGTGGATTTCCATGGTCTGGGCATCCACGTGTGGCTCAAGCGCCGTAAAGTCGTAGGGTAAGTCAGGAAATTCAAAAGCCATGAGAGCTCCTTTATTGTAAATTTTGAATCAGGCAGATAACTACGCCGATGAGTAATGGTCGCACCGACGATGAACGCTTGGCAAGGCCTAAGGATACCCCTTCGGTGCAACTTGTACGCATTTCGCAACAGAATCGATGCTTGGCGCCACCGCATCCTTGTAATAGTATCGACGGCTTTCCCTGATACAAGGCACCTTCCATGGCTTCTTTGATGGCCGCCTACGGCAGACTCCCCGTCACCATGCACCACGGCAGTGGGGTGCGGCTATGGGACGAAGCTGGCCGCGAATACATCGACGCCCTGACCGGAATTGCCGTTTGCGCCCTGGGCCACGCCGATCCCGCGATATCCGAGGCCATTGCCAGCCAGGCGAAAGAGCTGCTGCATGTCAGCAATCTCTATCACATCCCCCAGCAGGAGGCACTTGGAGAGGCCTTATGCACTCTTGCCGGCATGGACAAGGCCTTTTTCTGCAATTCGGGAGCAGAAGCCAATGAGGCCTGCCTGAAAATCGCCCGTCTGCACGGCCACCAACTAGGCATCAAGACGCCCACGGTCATCGTGACCGATACGGCATTTCACGGGCGCACGCTGGCGACGATCGCAGCGACAGGTAATGAAAAAGTTCAGGCGGGCTTTGGCCCACTGACACCGGGTTACGTCATCGTCCCGTTTGATGATGTAGACGCGATCAGACAAGTCGCCAGAGAGCGCGATGACATCGTCGCGATCCTGGTCGAACCCATACAGGGCGAAGGCGGTATCAATGTCCCTGCTGATGACTACCTGACAAATCTACGTGATATCTGCGACGCGGAAAACTGGTTGCTGATGGTCGATGAAATCCAGTCTGGTATGGGACGTACTGGAAAATGGTTTGCCCATCAGCATGCGGGCATCAAACCCGATGTCATGTCGCTCGCCAAATCACTTGGCAATGGCATACCCATTGGCGCTTGCCTTGCCAACGGCGCCGCTGCCGAATTGATTCAGCCCGGATCACATGGCACAACCTTTGGTGGAAACCCGATCTGCTGCAAGGTCGCTATGACCGTGGTCAATGAAATCAAGCGCCGAGATCTAGTAACAAGGACTGGAGTACTGGGTGAACGCATGCTCAATGGATTCAGAAAAGCTTTGCACAATCAGCCCGGTGTGAAAGACATTCGTGGCCGCGGCATGATGATCGGAATCGAACTGGATGCGACATGTACCGAACTTGTTGCCAAGGCCCTTGATGCCGGACTGCTGATCAATGTCACTGCCGGAAATGTCGTGCGCCTGCTACCCCCTTATATCCTGAGCGATGACGAGGCTGATGAAATAGTGCGGCGCGTTGCTGATCTGATCACGGACTTCTACGCGGAAAAAGAATCAGCCGCTGCAACATCCGGCACGAGTGCTTGAACGTGCGTCACTTTTTATCAGAACTCGATTTATCTGCCGATGAATTCCGCGCCGTCATCAAGCGTGGAGGAGAATTCCGCAAAGCCTGGAGCGCCGGACAACACGACGCTCTGTTTCCGCGCCATGTACTCGGCATGATCTTCGAGAAGTCGTCCACCCGAACGCGTGTGTCGTTTGAAGCTGGCATGGCGCAACTCGGCGGCCATGCCATCTACCTGTCGCCCAATGACACCCAATTGGGTCGCGGTGAGCCGATGGAAGACACCGCTCGGGTGCTGTCACAGATGGTCGACATCGTCATGGTTCGAACCTTCTCACACAGCCAACTCGAGAGTTTCAGTCAATACAGTTCGGTGCCCGTCATCAATGCACTGACTGACCTACTGCATCCCTGCCAACTGCTGGCCGACATGCAAACCTGGTTTGACCATCGTGGCGATATTTCAGGCAAGACCGTCGCTTGGATTGGCGACGGTAACAATATGTGCAACTCCTATATAAATACAGCGAAGCTATTGGATTTCAAACTCAATATTGCGGCACCTTCGGCCTACTTGCCAGATGCAGACATCATGCGGGCTGGCGAATCACATATCACCCTGTACGACAACGCAGAGGACGCCTGCACCAAAGCGGACCTTATCGTCACTGATGTGTGGGCAAGCATGGGACAGGAAGAAGAACAAAAAGACCGAGAGCAAGCATTTGCCGGCTACGAAGTGAATAGCCAGATGATGCGTGTGGCGAACAAGGATGCGCTCTTCATGCATTGCCTGCCAGCGCATCGCGGTGAAGAGGTTTCCGCAGAAGTCATCGATGGGCCTCAGAGCGTCGTCTGGGAGGAGGCCGGCAACCGTCTGCACGCACAAAAGGCGCTGATGGAATTCCTCTTGAGCAAAGCCAAACAGGCCTGAAATGCACCCAGACCCGACATCAGTCGTGATGTCGATTCGGTTTTTTTAGAAAAAACGCTCCTGTTTCAGTCACTCACGCCAGCCGTCTTGGCCTGCGCTTTGCTTGTCTCTGGACATCCCGTTTTTACCGGAGGCTAATACATGCGCGAAGTACAACAACGGCGCTGGTCTGCGCTGACAACGAGTCAGGCTTTTGTCTTGCACCTCGCCCTGAGTCTATTGATTTTCTCATCACTGATCTATGTGATGGCACTTTACTGGTTCCCCGGCGAGCTGTTTTTTCTTGACGGTGGGTGGCAAGGTTTAAAGCTGGTTGCGATGGTTGATCTCGTACTAGGCCCCCTGCTTACACTTGCCCTGTACAAGCCGGCAAAGAAGGGCCTTGTGTTCGACATGTCGATGATCGCAGCGTTGCAGATAGCCGCACTCGCCTATGGCTTCTACACAACTCATCACGTCCGAACAGTCGGCATTGTCTATGCCGATGGCAAGTTCACGACCCTGTCCAATAAAGCCAAGCTGGAGGCAGATGAAAAATTGCGGCTGTTAGATGCACTACCTCAAGACCTGCCGAAAGTCAGCATGTTCAATCCACCCATCGTACTGTCCCCCGCTCAAGAAGGTGGATTTGGAAAATATCTGGAGGACCTGTTCAATGGTTACCCGGAGGCGCACGAACGCAGCGATCGCTATATTGCGATAAGCAAAAAACCGGATGAGCTGAGAGAGAACGCCTTGTCCGAGGAAGAGCTGCGTGAAGATAAATTACTGGACATCGTAAAAACCGCGAAAGCCAAACTGGACTTCGACGGGGATGTAGAAAACACGATTGAAGTCCACCGATTCGATGCAGCCTTTGCCAGCGGCGTTGTTCTGTATGACACCAACAACAATCGTATTCTGGATTACATCAAAAAGCCAAAACGCAATTCAGCCAAATCGGTTGATAGCGAGCAGACCGTGGCGAACACCGAAGACGCTGGCAATTAAGCAGTTCCGCTCATTACTTGCTGTTAGCAAGGTCACGTACTTCTGATGGCGGTGTATAAGTAATCGAAAACAGGATGGCATTACTATCCGCCGACTCAACATCCAAACGGGATTTCTGACGGCGGTAGCGGTAGGAGGCTGCCACCGCCCAGTTACGTGAATACTGCCAGTCGACCCGCGGCTCAAAGCTTATAAAACGCCGAGAGAATTGATCAGTCTCAATAGCGCCAAGTCTATCTGGCTCAAAGGCTCGACCACGTAACGATACATTCAATCGAGGGTTAATGACTCGATTCACCCGCCCCGTCAGCTCAAGCGTCTCAACCTGTGTACCCGAGCTACTGGGTTCAACGTCAAATCTGAGAACAGACTCGTAGCGTGTACGTCCAGCATCGTAGCGCAAGCCCAGATTGCCAAGAAAACCGGTTGTATCGGTGACCAGACCATCCAGCATCTCCTGCGGTATTTCTTCTCCGGGACGATCCTCGGGACGCAAGGTGTCGGACAGGTCTGAGGAATTGTTGAAAATGCCCGCCGCTGCCGTCAATTGCAACAAAGGTGTCACGAAGCGTTCATAGCCGATGGTGAACGACTGTGTTTCGGATATTGAATCACGCCGTGGACGGCGACGAATCTCTCGTTCATTCGGATCTTCGATCAGATCTTCAAAAGGGATGATGGCGAAAGGATCAGGCTCGACGTCCGCTTCAAATCGGCTGAAAGCAACAGCCGCAGACACTGTCGTGATTCGAGACAGTTTGTATTTGAATTCGAAATCAGCTCGGCCCTCAATAAAATCATCAAGCTCTCCCGTGGGAGTAAATCGATCGCCAACATCAGCAAGCGTCACTTCGTCAAAAGACAGTACTGGGCCTATCGGGTCACCGTTTTCATCACGTGGCAAGCTGTCGATAAACTGCCGAAAGATTGCATCTTGCGGATCGGGCAGATCGTGATCGACAACGGTCGCAGTCACACGAGAGTTGAATCGAAGACGTCGAGAAATATCATATTCAAAGTATGGTTGCAGCGTAAACTCTCGACGATTGACATTATTCGACTGAGATACCGTCAGGGCAGTGTCCAACGGAAACGCTGTTTCGTCAGTGAGATCGGAGACGATGTCGCGACTTGGCGTGTCCTGCTTGAAGCCGAAACTGAAACCATAGCGAGATCTTTCGCCTACGAGTCTCGCGTCAAAGCCCAGAAGCTGGTTGGAATCGAGGCCGTCATTGCGATCTTCATCACCTTCAATCAACAGCCCATCAATACGCGCCAGCCCTCTGAAAGAAGCTGCTGCGGATTCACGACTGACAATGAGTTGACCGATACCACGGGTCGCGCTCAGGCTACTGCCGCCAATCGAATCAAGGAAAAAATTATCATCGAACCGTTGCCCGAGCGTCACCGATGGCTCAAACACCCAGACATCGGCTTGCAAGGAACCAACACTTGTAGCGGATACCAGTAGTGCGGCACCCGCCGCTCGCGTCATGACGTGCATGGCTTACGGAACCAGTACGACGTCACCACTTTGCAAGATGATGTTCTGATCCAGATTGCGTCCTCGCGACACTGATCGAAAATCAAATTTGTAAGTTACTTCCCGTCCATCCTGACGTCGCAGGATTTGTATACCGCGTTTGTTCGCGTATGGCGTAAATCCACCGGACAGCGTCAAGGCCTGAACCACATCGACGTAGCGACCCAAGGTAAACTGACCGGGCTCTTCGACTTCGCCGAGCACAAAGATGGTGTATCCCGACACTTTCTCGATAGAAACGGTGACTTCCGCATCTGGCACGTAGCGCTGCAGACGCGAGCGGATTTCATCCTGTACTTCGATTGGAGTGCGTCCCGAGACTTGCAGATCACCCGCCAGCGGAAATGAAATACCGCCGTCGGGGCGGACCAGAACCTCGCGATCGAGGTCCTCTTCCTTCCAGACCGAGATGTGCAAAACATCCTCGGGCCCGATTCGATATTCAAGGCCGACGCCGGTTTGCTGCGCCTGCACGGCTGAAATCGACAGACTCGCAAGGAAAAGACAGAAAGTGGCGACATACCGAAACAGCACGGATCGCCGTGACGGGGTAATCGTTGACCGCATTTGTGGACTCCGGAAGTTGGCAGTGCCTTGATAATCAGGCACTTGCCGATTGTTCTCTAATCAGAGTATAGCGGATAGTTATTCGATAGTTTCGGTAACCGCGTCGATCACTTCGTCGCGTCGCTCAGTACTGTCGTACATCGTCCGAAACATGTCTACTTGGTCAACTTCGTCCGAAACCGTGAACAAATCCATCAGGTGTCCGAAACTGATTGGCTGGTAGCGTAGTTCCGCGAGTACGGTGTATGGGCCCTCAGTGGTCGATTCAACGCGGTAAGTGACCGTATCAAACCCGGAATTGAAGTCATCATCGGTGGCCGCGGCACCAAATACGCCGAAGCTTGGTGGCAGGTTGGGATCGTTGTTGACAACATTTTTGTCAAACCCGTGCGGAGGAATGCGATTGTCCTTGCCGTAGCCACTGCCTCTCAGCAGAGAGTGCTCACGCTCAAACGATTCGTTGACCGGAATGGACTGATAGACCTGAACCTGGGTCGGGGAGGTGATAACGTCATGGTGCATCTCCCATTGAGTCGGGTCAGAATCCTCAGCGACGCCAACGATACTGCCATCTGCGCGAATAGCACCACTTTCAAATACTTGACGTCCCAAGCCATCGAGCACCTGAACATGCAGATAGACACGTCGGGAGTGATAACCGGTTGGTAATTTGTGGCCGGTATTGTTTTCCACCTGGACATCAAAGCTGACCTGACTGCCGTCAACCTGAGCTGCGCTAATGGTCAGTTCCGCAGACGTTTTCAGAAATTCCTGATTGCGCGCAATAGATTCCTCGAACTCTTCATCGGTTACGGTTGGCTGCACACCTAACTCATCACGAAAGTTCATCAGCATATCTTGCATGACCGTATTTGCGCCAAGGAAGGTATGTTCAGAAAAATCAGGGCGTTGTACTGCACCACGTTCTGAAATGAATACGTCTTCATCAAGGGTCGGCATATGACAGCTTTGACAATTCGCCTCGCGAGGACCGCCCACGGCATATTCACTGTTCAACCATTCAAGATGATTGGCCTGTTCAGAGAAATGAGCGATACCTTCGATAGGATTACCTTGTTCATCAACCGGCTCAACATTCAGATTATGGCAGGTAGCACATGTTTCAGAGGTGCTCATATGCGTGCTGAAAATCGGCGTGAAGTCCGCTTGCTGAACCATATAGGCAAGTGGGTTAGGGTCGGTATATGGCCCATAGGCTGGTCGATCCTCGAGAACGCCTGTCGGTGAACCAGCGATGATGTAGCCTCCAGAGAAGCTGTCTTCAGTACCAAGGTTACCTGCTTCGATCTGGTGACATAAGGAGCAACTGACACCATCCATCGCATGGTTATACAGATCATCACTCGCATTCATTCCGTACAAACCTCTGACCAGATCACCATCGGCTTCCGAGCCTTGATCAAAAATATGCAGAGGCTGACCGGTTTTCTTCGCAAAGTCATTGGCCATTGGTGCATGGCAAACAGTACAGGTATCGTTAATCTCTTCTTCGAGCATCGGAAACTCGTGAAGCTCTGCGGCAACCACTGCATGCCAATAAGGGTCACGACTGGAGTTGGCCATCATGCTGGTCTCCCAAGCCTCGCCAAATGACACATCACGAAAGACATCTTTCACTTCAGTCGGGACGACTATCGTCTCGTCGGTATGACATGAGCTGCATTCGGCACTACCCGAATAATGTTCACTGGAGAACGCAGCTTCCGCAATTGGCAGTGATGGCAGCAATCCGCGACTCGCTGGCAAGCTTGGAGGAACAAACTCTACGTCACCCGGCTCTTCGCCACCGCCACTGCTACCGCCACAGGCGCTGAGAAACCCAGTGGCAGCTAACACCACAGCAATAGATTTACGCCTCATCTGGCGAGTTCTACCGATTGATTGCGACATCCCAACCCCGATGCTTAATTGTCAACACAAAAAGTAATCACCACTTTCATTGCGCGTGTGACGATCGAACGGACAAAGCCCGCCAACTGTCTCCCTGCTGTAAGTAACGGCCTGAAGCCGGTGCTGGTTTAGTTCGGAGTGTCTACCAGTTCACCGTGTGTCAAAATCGACCGGAAAGGCGTTTGAAAAACAAGCGCTGGTGGGCATTTGTGATGCCTCGCACATAATAAAAGACCGCTGAATCATTAGACCTTCAGAACTATGGCTTGCGCCGATCTCAGGAGATGTATAATTCACTGATGAATATCTCTCCGCGTCAAAAAAACCTGCGAAGACCGGCCTTTGGGTTTTTGGCTGTTTGCAGCTCATTTTTTCTGCCTGCCCACTCCTTTGCAAACGACGGTGCCGCTACCGGCGTCAATCCGGACGGTGCACTGGATCGGGGCTACACGGAATTGCAACGAACGCCTCGGCCAGTAACAAGCACGAACAGTACTGGCAATGGTGACGTTACGCGGCTTACTACTACCAATACGCAGGCGTCTCTAACGAGCGCAAATGTGCAAATCAACAGTGCAGAAGTTAGCATCCCATTTGATCTCGACCAGATACGCGAAGAAGTTCAAAGAGAGCAAACAGCACTCGAACAGCTCAACCGAAACGCACTTCAGAATCGCGCACAAGACGGTGAACGAGCAGCTCAGATTGCGCTGGGAGTTGATTTCGCCGAAGAAGCAACGCGACTCGGTTTCGCACCAACGGCAGCGAACGATGCGCTGAGTGATGCCTTACAGTGGTATTCACTCGCCGCAAGACGCGGCTTCCCTGGCGCACCTTCCCTTGATCAATCAGGTATTCGGTATTTCCCAGTCAGAGTAGTACGTAACGCCCGTAACTGAAACGCCCGTAACTGAATTGACTCGATGACTCAAGACGCCGAGCCGAACTCAGATCTCCAAGTCGGCAAGGTATCATTCTTGTCAGCAGTCGCTTCATAGATCGCACGAGCGATTGCCCGGGTCAGGCAAATTGAAACGGCGTGGCCCAACAACATGGAATCGGCCACTGGATCTCGAAGCTCCCGTTCGCCGGTTGACAAGGAAAATATCAGATCACCGTCATAAACCGTATGCGCAGGTACCAGCGCACGCGCCAGACCATCTTGCGCAGCGACAGCCAAGCGTTTTAACTGAGGCTTGCTCAGTTTTACATCGGTAGCGACAATCGCAATGGTTGTATTCATAGGTGCATTCGGTTCAATTGCATCTGACACATGGCTACTCGACCCGCCCCGCCTGGCCAACTCTTCAAACGCTTTGACCTTGCGGTTCTGAGGAATGGCTAACGGCGTCGAAGGTGCTGCAACACCCAGACCGCCAAATTCATTACCCACTTCAAAAGGTGCTGCCCAGAAATGACCGCTTCCGGGGACCACAGCGCTGCCATGAGGATTAGCCGCCACCAGCGCACCCACGGTACTGCCATCGGGTAATACCAGAGAGGCGGAACCGAGGCCACCTTTGTAATCCGCCGACGTCGCACCATACCCTGCGCCGACTGACCCGAGATCAAAGTCGCGTGATGCCGCATTCAGTGCCGACATACCGAGTGTTCGGTACAAATCACCGTTTGCGTTGACCTCTCCACCATTGAGAAAATCGAACAGGATGGCGGCCGGCACAATCGGAATATTCACATTGCCAACAGGAAAACCTCTGCCCTGTTCGCCCAACTGATTGGCAACACCAGATGCCGCTTCAAGTCCAAAGGCAGACCCACCGGATAAAACCAGCGCATCAACACGTTCGACCAGCTTTTCAGTTCCGAGGCAATCTGTTTCTCGCGTGCCGGGCGCCCCACCCATAACATCGACTGCAGCAGTGAATGGTTGTGTGGAGGTCAGCACGGTCGTACCGGTCTTGGCTTTTTGATCATGGGCATTACCTACGACCAGCCCTTTGACATCGGTTATCAGATTTTTCTCACCAACAGAAAACCGTTCGAGTTCTGATTCAGATACAGCGACCACCGTCCACCTCCATCGCTACACCTGTGACCATCGAGGCTTCAGCGGAACATAGATAACAAGCGGCATTACCCATATCTTCTGGTGTACTGAAACGCCCAAGCGGAATGGTTGACAAGAATTTTGCGCGAATTTCAGGCGTATCTTCACCCATGAATGATTTCAATAGTGGGGTTTCTCCAGCAACAGGGTTGATGGCATTGACGCGAATGCCGAGCGGTGCAAGCTCTACCGCCATGGCTTTAGTCGCGGTAATCATCCATCCTTTGGATGCGTTGTACCAACTCAGGCGCGGACGCGGGCTGACACCAGCAGTGGACGCTACATTCAATACCACTCCATGGCCTTGTGCTTTCATCAAGGGAATAAAATGATGCGCCATCCAGAACACAGATTTTGTATTGACACGTAACACGTGATCAAAATCCGCTTCAGTAATCGCGTCAAGCTCGTTAGGGAGATGCGTTACACCCGCATTATTGACAAAGATGTCGACTCCACCCAATGTTGCCTGAAGTGTTGATTTGAGCGCAGCCATACCGTCGCCGGATGCCACATCAACCGCACAGGGGATGACTTGCTGATTTTTTGCATGGCAATAACTGGCACGCAATTCATCAGCCATTAGCGTTGCCGCCGCTTCGTCGATGTCAGCGACAATGACACTGGCACCTTCGATCAGAAATTTTTGCGCGATACCGGCGCCAAACCCTGATGCCGCCCCTGTAACAATTGCGCGCTTGGCCTGAAGCCGCCCTACTGCTTTATCCCTGTCGTACTTATCCATGT
>CAYULV010000018.1:24197-26092 GCA_964445655.1 uncultured Granulosicoccaceae bacterium
GCGCGCTTGGCCTGAAGCCGCCCTACTGCTTTATCCCTGTCGTACTTATCCATGTTGTACTGCTACCGTTTTCAAGGTAGAGAAACCATACAGGGCTTCAAAACCTTTTTCTCGACCGTGACCCGATTTGCCGACTCCACCAAACGGCAATTCGACACCCCCACCGGCTCCATAATTGTTGACGAACACCTGACCCGCACGCAAGGCTTTTGACAAACGCATCTGTCGACCACCGTCGTTGGTCCAAACGGCTGCGACCAAACCGTATTCCGTACCATTGGCTATGGCAATGGCCTCGTCTTCAGTATCAAACGGAATGACAAGCTGGACCGGACCAAAGATTTCCTCCTGCGCCAATTTGTGATCGGCAGGTACATCAGTAAACAAGGTGGGCAGGACATAATGACCCGCCTCATTGGCATCCTCGCTAAGCGTTCCTTGCGCGGCCAAGGTCAAGTCCGCACCCTCGGCAAGATAACCATCGACGATGGATTTCTGTCGAGCCGATATCAAAGGCCCGACATTCAGATCCGCTTCTGCCGGTCCAACCACAAGCGAGGCATACTGTTCACTGATACGCTTGACCAGTTCATCATGTATGCCACGTTGCACAACGAGACGTGATGCCGCCGAGCATGTTTGCCCAGCATTCTGGATACCTGCGTTAACTAGGAACGGCAAGGCTAGCTCGATATCAGCATCATCAAAAACAAGCTGTGCAGACTTGCCACCTAATTCAAGGGTTACCGGCACGACGTTATCAGCCGCAGACTGTTGCACAAGTCGTCCCGTATTCAAAGAACCGGTAAACGATACATGCTGCACACCTTCGTGAGCACTCAATGCAGCACCCGCCTCGCTTCCAAGACCAGGCACTACATTGATTGATCCATCTGGAAAGCCAGCTTGTCGTGCTAGCTCAGCAAAAACCAATGCGGTCAGACATGCCTCCTCCGCCGGCTTTAAAACACAGGCATTACCCATGGCCAAGGCTGCACCAACGGAACGCCCGATAATCTGCATCGGATAGTTCCACGGCACGATATGACCCGTCACCCCATGAGGCTCGCGCAAGGTATAGACCGTGTACCCGTCAAGGTATGGCAAGGTCTCGCCGTGTACCTTATCAGCGGCTCCTGCGTAGTATTCGCAGTAACGGGCCAAGGCTATTGCATCGTTTCGAGCTTGTGTTAACGGCTTGCCAACGTCACGTGCTTCGAGCAAGGCAAGCGACTCGACATGATCCAATACAAGTGTCCCGAGTTTCATCAGACAACGCCCACGCTCGAGTGCAGTCATGCGTCCCCACTCGCCCTCAAGCGCTGCCTGTGCGGCTGTGACTGCCAGATCAATATCCGCTGCAGTGCCACGTGCAATATTGCACAAAGACTTGCCGTCGGAAGGATTGTCCAACGGCAAAGTCTGTTTCTCGACCGTGGCTTGCCAGACGCCGTTTATAAAACAATGTTCCGAACTGATCGAATAGTCAGACAGTGGATTCATGATGTTTGATCTCGTCGCATGGGTACCATTGCTTGGTCTTGTTGGTCAATTAAGCTGCGTAATCATGTTGCGTTGTCAGGTCGCGATTTTCAATATCACGCAAACGGCCAGCATCATCGCGGTAACTCAGGTATGGCAGCAATCAATTCCTGAGTGTATGCATGTTGTGGTTGGTTGAACACCTGATCGGTATTACCACTCTCGACAACCTTGCCGTGCCGCATGACCAGTACTCGGTCCGTAACATTACGTACGACAGACAAATCATGCGAAATGAACAAATAGCTTAAACCATGCTCGTTACCAAGACGCGCCAAAAGTTCAAGAACCTGTGCGCGAACCGACACATCTAGCGCCGAAACGGCTTCGTCGAGAATAATCAGTTCCGGTCG
>CAYULV010000019.1:0-3941 GCA_964445655.1 uncultured Granulosicoccaceae bacterium
TCGCCTGGTGCTTTACCCCGACTTGACTGCAGTTGCGACAGCAGAACGGCTATAGCCGAACAGACGTTTGATATCTTCCAGTACGAGATAATTGACCGGTATAAGAATCAACGTCACTATGGTCGCAAACAGAATTCCATAGCCTAAAGACACCGCCATTGGTATCAGAAACTGTGCCTGCGTGCTGGTCTCGAATATCAGCGGTATCAAACCGAAGAATGTCGTCAATGACGTCAGAATGACCGCTCTAAATCGTGCAAGCCCCGCGCCTTTCACCGCTTCAAACAACTCGATACCCTTGGCGCGCTGTCGATTGACCCAATCTACCAGCACCAAAGAGTCATTCACGACAACACCAATCAAGGCCAACATGCCCATATAGCTCATGACGCTCAAGGACATACCCATCAACATGTGACCCAGCACACCGCCAACCACCCCGAATGGAATAACAACCATGACAAGCAAGGGCTGCAAGTAACTTTTGAACGGTATCGCCAACAAGGCGTATATCACCATCAACACAAATATGAGTCCGGTGGTCAAACTACCAAAAGATTCTCGTTGCTCGCGAGCCTCTCCTTCAAGGCTGATACGAAGATCCGGAAACTCCTGTTCAAGCTCAGCGGCTAGCTCCGTCAGATCGCGCTTGATCCCTTCAACGTTGGCTGTCGCCTTGTTTACATCGGCCTGAACATTGACTGTGCGTCGTCGATCTACCCGCCGAATTTGGGCAAACCCGCGCCCGACATCAATCGAGGCGACACTATCGAGTGGCACACTATTGCCAGCCGGAGTGCGAATACTCAGCCGCTCCAATTGATCGATCGATGCTCGTTCCTCTTTCGGATAACGCACAAAGACTTTCACTTCGTCACGATTGCGCTGAATACTCTGTACCTCGCTACCGAGATAAGCAATGCGTACTTGCGAGGCAATATCAGACAAACTCACACCCAACTGAGAAGCCGCCGGTTTGATATTCAGCTGAATCTCCTGCTTACCGCCTTCAAAGGTATCGGAAATTTCAATGACTCCGGGATATTGGGCCAGCTCTGACTTGATACGTGCTGAGGCTGAATTGAGCACATCAAAGTCCAGGCCTGAGAGTTCGACATCAATCGGACTGCCACCTCGCCCAAGCTCTGCGCGAAAGCTCAAATTTTTGGCCCCTGCGATGTCTCCAATCTCACGACGCCATTCTGCAACCAACTCTCGACTGGTGATGTTAAGCGTGCGTTGTTCCGGCGGTGTGATCTCGAACAGAACACGTCCAAGATTACTGCCCTTGGCGCTACCACCACTACTACCCGCTGTCGACAGAATTGACTCGATAACGCTTTCATTAGTCTCAGGATCCACATGCTTGGCTTGCAAACGCCTGACTGCATCTGTCATGCGCTGAACATGCGCCTCGGTTACCTCAAATGGTGTGCCAGCCGGCATCTCAAGATTGGCCCGAGCCACTTCACTTTGTACACGCGGAAAGAAGATGAAGCGAATATGTCCGGCAGATACCAGGCTGAAAACAATGATGGCCCCACCCACAAACAAGGACAACACCAGATACCGATTACGTAAAGCGGCAGCCAATACCGGTTGATAAAGCCTGTCGATGCACCACTCAAAACCATCTGCAATCCGATGCTGAATGCGCGCAAATATATTTGGCTTTGTCTCCTTGTGAAAATTCAAGTGACTCATATGAGACGGTAAAACAAATTTTGACTCGATAATCGAGAACAACAAAACAGGTATGATGATCAGCGGTATCTGTGCAAATATTTGTCCTCGCACACCTTCTATAAGCAATAGCGGTGTGAACGCTGCCACCGTCGTAAGCACACCAAATGTGACCGGCACCGCCACTTCATTCGTACCATCTATCGCCGCCTGCACAGGATCCTTTTTCTTGCGCATATGGGTATAGATGTTTTCACCTGTCACGATGGCATCATCGACAACAATACCCAACACCAGAATAAACGCGAACATACTTATAAGGTTCAGTGATACACCGAGTACCGGCATCAAGGCGATGCCGCCAAGAATCGACACTGGCACACCGATAAACACCCAAGCCGCCACCCAGAAACGCAAGAAGAGTGTTAGTAATATGATCACCAGAAACCCGCCTTGCAGGGCACTTTTGGTGAGCGTATTCATGCGCGCTTTGACGGTGCGCGACCGATCACGCCAATAGCCTAACGTGACGCCGTGCGGCATGCGAGCTTGCGCTTCAGTGAGATACTGTTTGACATCATCGGCGACCAAAATGGCGCTTTGCAAACCGGTGCGAAAAACATCGATCTCGATGCTGTTCTGCCCGTTATAACGTTGCGTCAGACCACCTTCTTCAAAGCCATCAGTGATCGAGGCAAGATCACCTAAGGTCACACGTGTTCCATTGGGCCGCGACAATACGACAATGTTACTGAAGTCCTCTACATCGTAAGCCTGCCCCCGCGTACGCAACAGCACCTCGCCACCCGCAGTCGAAATGGCACCTGCGGCCAAATCCAGAGAACTGTTTTCTATAGCTTGCGCAACGCCAGCGAGCGTCAAGTCATAACGTGCCAGGGACGCCTGAGAAATCTCGATGGCAAGTTCAAAACTACGTGCACCGGATACTTCGACCGACGATACATTGGGTAATGCTTCAAGCTCATCGCGAACTCTTGACGCCAGAATACGCAGTTCTTTCTCTGGCAACGGACCGGCCACAACGACACTGATTACTTCTCGAACACGCTGAGGCACCGTAATAACCGGCGTTCCGACTTCTTCGGAGAATGTCGATATTCCATCCACACGCTGCTTCACTTCATCCAGCACCTTGTCGGTATCAAAGCCCTTAGCAACTTCAATACTGACCAGGCCACTGTTTTCGCTAGCGGTTGACGTTATCTGTTTGATGCCAACAATATCCTGCACCACCTCCTCGACCTTGATGGTGACCCCTTCCTCGACTTCAGATGGTGTGGCGCCTCGAAACGGCACGGACACATTGACTCGCGCAAGTTCAAAGCTTGGAAAGACTTCCAGCGGAATACGCGTAAAGAGGGTTGTCAGCCCCCAGCCGACAATGAAGACCATCAGCAGGTTTGCAGCAACCGAATTTCGTGCAAACCAATTGATCAAACCATGCATGCTCAGCTCCTGTTACTGGCCGCGTCGCGTTTGTCTGCACCGCCTTTGCCTGTATCAGGCTTAACTCCATCAGGCTTAGCTGAACCTGCAGGCTTTCCTTCGCGTTTACGCTCGACAGGCTTTGGCGCTACGCCATCAACGGTGGCCTGTACCGGCGTACCATCAGTCACCGTACTCAGCGGTGTCAACACCAACACCTCATCATTGCTCAAGCCTTCGGTGATTGCGGCAACGCTCTCATCAGACCAGCCAACCGTCACATCGCGGCGAAACAATTGCTTGTTCTGATCAACAACCAGTACTTCACGTTCTTCACGCACAGCCGAGCGCGGCACGACAAAGACGTTTTCAAGGACACGCCCTGATATAACGGCTTGTACATACTGGCCAACGCGTAAAGGCGCCGCAGCATCAGCATAAGGCTTATCAACCCGCGCTATAACATTCAGCTGTTGGGTTTCCGCATCAACACCTTCGGCGCGAATCAATTTGCCAGACCATACCTGATCAACTCCGCCGACACGCGCGCTCAATTCTATGTTCGGCAAATTATCACTAGTACTGTCGGCAGTCGGCAAATCAAGGTAGGTTAACTGACGATTGGTCAACGGCAAACGAATATCAACACTGTCAATGGCATGTACCTGACCCAAGGCGCCGCCACGAGAAACAAACTGACCAGTATCAATACCGCGTGCCAGCACCAGTCCATCATAAGGTGCAATAATTTGCGTTCGGTCCAGATCAAGTTCCGCCCGCGTGACCTCCGCTCTGGCTGCCGCCAGACTGGC
>CAYULV010000019.1:4041-5118 GCA_964445655.1 uncultured Granulosicoccaceae bacterium
AGAGTATTTCTGACTGTGGCTGTCACGGTGCCCTGACTCCGAATGAGGACCGGATACTCGGTCGCCGTGAGTCGCGTTGCATCGACCGCCTGGGCGCGCGCCTGAGACGGTCGCGAGAAGGGTTCCGGCTGATTATTGTGAATTGCGTTGCGCGCGATTAAAGCGCCCCAAAGAACCAGGCACGGAATGGCTATCTTTAAAGTAGTCCTGATTACCTGCATGTGATCCGATTGCCCCGTCAAAGGTTTGTTCGGCCGTACGGGTTACCATACGCACCAGCCAAGAGATTAGTTCGATGTTAGCAAGTCAGACAAGCAATCACCGATCATTGTTCGACTATCCCCCCTATTGGGCGGAATGTTACGGTCGTGCCCCATTTTTGCCCATGAATCGTGCCGAAATGGACACTCTCGGCTGGGATAGTTGCGACATAATTGTTGTGACAGGCGATGCCTACGTTGATCACCCAAGTTTCGGGATGGCAATCGTAGGTCGCCTGCTCGAAGCTCAGGGCTTTCGCGTCGGCATCATCGCCCAGCCCGATTGGCAAAGCAGCGAGCCGTTCACAGCGCTCGGCGCGCCAAATCTATTCTTTGGTATCACCGCCGGCAATATGGATTCGATGATCAATCGCTACACGGCCGATCGCAAGGTCCGTAGCGATGACGCCTACTCACCTGACGATATCGGCGGGCAACGCCCGGATCGCGCCTCGATCGTCTACACACAACGTTGTCGTGAAGCCTACGCCAACATTCCAGTGGTTTTGGGTGGCATAGAAGCGTCCCTCAGACGCATCGCACATTACGACTACTGGCAGGACAAGGTACGCCGCTCGATCCTCGCGGACGCCAAAGCAGACATGCTCGTCTACGGCAACGGTGAACGCGCCATTGTGGAAATTGCGCACCGGCTGTCAAAAGGCGAGACCATCGAGTCCATCAACGATGTCCGCGGCACGGCTTATTTCGTTGATGATCTGCCCAATGACTGGATCGTCATCGATTCAAGCAAGGTCGACAAACCGGGACGCATTGAAGAACCTGTCAATCCTTATCAAGAGCCGCAAGACAACAC
>CAYULV010000019.1:5218-8315 GCA_964445655.1 uncultured Granulosicoccaceae bacterium
CTGCGTTACGACCTTGCAGTCAAGTCTCCCGAGTACGTCGAAGAGCTCGTCACTCATCATGTCGGTGGTTATCTGAAAATCGCACCCGAACATACCGAACGCGGTCCTCTGGACAAGATGATGAAGCCTGGTATTGGTGCCTATGACGAATTCAAGGCCATGTTCGACAAGTACACGAAAAAAGCCGGCAAGGAACAGTTTCTTATTCCGTACTTCATCGCGGCGCATCCCGGTACCAGCGACGAAGACATGATGAATCTGGCCATGTGGTTGAAGCGTTATGGCTTTCGCGCCGACCAGGTGCAGAATTTCTATCCGTCACCGATGGCGACCGCAACCGCCATGTATTACAGCGGTAAAAACCCCTTGGGACGTGTACGTCGCAAAGGCGGCGATGTCAGTATTGCCAAGACAACGACCCAGCGACGTTTGCATAAGGCCTTCCTGCGCTACCACGACCCCAAGAACTGGCCACTGCTGCGTAGTGCCTTGAAAAGCATGGGACGCAGCGATCTGATCGGCAATGGCCGGCAACACCTGATACCCAGCTATCAACCCAAGGACAGCAACGACTACAAGAGCACGCGACGCAAAAACAGCTCACCTGAAACACGTGGAAAAGGCCGTGGGCGTGGCCAACCGAAGGCGGGACGCTTGCTGACCCAGCACACGGGACTGCCACCACGAAAATCGTGATAGCAACATTTGCATCAATTGGCTAGAACGCCTTGTTTACCGCGCCACCATCAATCAACAGGCTCTGCCCGGTAATGTATGACGCTTGCTCACTGCACAAGTACGCGCAAGCAGCACCGAATTCCTCCGGCTGACCAAACCGTCCGGCAGGAATAGCTGCAGCCCGAGTCTTGGCCAGTTCTGCTGCCGGCGTTCCAGTGCGTTTCTCGGCAAACTCAAACCCGCCGCGTAAACGATCGGTGTCAAAGGCACCCGGCATGATCTGATTGATGGTGACACCCGTGGATGCAACCGAGCGTGAGACACCGGCGAGAAAGGATGTCAGACCTGCACGTGCCCCACTTGACAGATCGAGCCCGGAAATCGGCGATACGACCGATGAAGAAGTAATGTTGACGATGCGTCCCCAACCACGTTCTGACATGCCATCGACACAGCGCTGAATGAGTTCAAGCGGTGTAACCATATTCATGGTCACGCCCGTGATCATGGCATCACGGTCGATTTCGCGGAAGTCGCGAAATGGAGGGCCACCATTGTTGTTGACGAGAATATCAGGGGCCGGACAAGCAGCAAACAACGCTTCTTGCCCTTCTGGCGTCGACACATCAGCGGCAACGACCTTGACGTCAACGCCAAACGCCGATGCATCGGCCTCTGTTTTGGCCAGGTGCTCGGGATCACGACCATTGATAACGACATTGACACCAGCTTCAGCCAAAGCCAGAGCACAGGCACGCCCCAAGCCGCGAGACGATGCGCAGACGATGGCATGGCGCCCTTTGATTCCCAGATCCATTTTATCTCTCAGTAGTTTGCTAACGAAGCTTTACGTATTGATACCACAGGAATCGCAGAAGTAGTCATACAAACAAAAATAGCAAACAAAAACGGCGGCACATGGCCGCCGTAAAACCTGAAGAAGGTCGGGTACTAATTAGTCAGTTTTGGACAATCGGAGAATCAGAGATTTTCTCGATTTCCGTCGCATCGTCTTCTTTCTTCAGAAGTGCCAGCAATCCCGGATCAGTCTCATCCGCGATACGTTCCAGCTCGCTATCGGCGACCTGAGCGCCATTCTCATAGGCACAATTTGGGAGGCCACCAGCGTGCGCAGAACCTGCGACCAGGGCGAAAGCCCCTGCGGCTATCACGATCAATCGTTTCATACGCGTTTTCTCCAAAGAAGTTGGACAAGCCCAAAATTTATCGCACATCAGCGTCGATTCGGCAAGGGATAAAACACACAAGCCGGAAAATTGTAAAGTCACAGAGTACAATTGAGGCTTTCTGTCCCGCAGAGCGAGTCATTTGTGATTGAAGTTCATCAACTGGTCAAGCATTTCGGCGGCGTGAAGGCCGTCAATGATGTGACACTGACCATTGAAACCGGCAGTATCACTGGCTTGATTGGCCCGAACGGCGCCGGCAAGACGACCCTGTTCAACTGTATCGCTGGCCATTTCCCACCCACCAGTGGGCGGGTCGTGCTCGACGGTGAAGACATAACCGGGATGGCACCACATGCCCTGTTCCAGCGCGGGCTGTTGCGTACATTTCAGATTGCCCATGAATTCGGCACATTGACGGTTCGCGACAATTTGATGCTGGTTCCGGACGAACAACCCGGTGAGAATCTGTTCACTGCCTGCTTTCAGCCCAAGCGCATCGGTGAGCGAGAAAAGGCGGTGCGTGAACGGGCTGATGAAATCATCGATTTCCTCAACCTCTCGCATGTCGCGGATGAGCTGGCCGGGAATTTATCCGGTGGGCAGAAAAAACTGCTCGAGCTTGGACGAACGATGATGGTCGACGCAAAAATCGTGTTTCTCGATGAAGTCGGAGCCGGTGTCAACCGCACCTTGTTGAATTCAATTGGTGATGCCATTGTGCGACTCAACAAAGAACGCGGTTATACCTTTTGCATGATTGAACACGATATGGCCTTTATCAGTCGACTGTGTGATCCCGTGGTGGTCATGGCCGAAGGTGCGGTACTGGCCATGGGCAGTGCCGAAGAAGTCCAGCAGGATGAACAAGTCATCGACGCCTATCTGGGCGGTGGCCGACGTCAGGAGCGTGCGTGAAATATCTCGATGGCAGCTCCATGACTGCGGGGTACGGCAACACGATGATTCTCAACAATTGTTCAATCGCCGTTGATCAAAAAGAAATTGCCGTGATAGTCGGGCCTAATGGGGCCGGAAAATCGACCGCGATGAAAGCCATATTCGGGATGCTGCCACTGAGTGGCGGATCAGTCACGCTCGGTGGTGAAGACATCAGCACCTTGAGCCCGCAACAGCGCGTGGCCAAAGGCATGGCCTTTGTACCGCAAACCAATAATGTGTTTCCGAGTATGACGGTCGACGAAAACCTCGATATGGGTGCTTTTCTGCGC
>CAYULV010000019.1:8415-25901 GCA_964445655.1 uncultured Granulosicoccaceae bacterium
GGCTATGTGCTTGTGACTGGCGAAAATCGCTATACCGATACTGGCGAAGCTCTGCTTGCAGATACAGAAGTTCGCAAGACCTTTCTCGGCGGCTGAATCACATGTCCAACGATATATTGAATGCTCTGGTCTTGTTGGCAAACTTTGTCATCGTCCCCGGCTTGGCCTATGGCTCGCAACTGGCCATGGGAGCACTAGGCATAACGCTGGTTTATGCGGTGTTACGTTTTTCCAACTTCGCCCACGGTGACACCATGGCGTTTGGCGCGACCTTTACCATTTTTGTCACCTGGTGGTTGCAGTCAAAGGGCGTTTCGCTAGGCCCCTTACCCACGGCTTTGTTGGGAATACCCATTGGTATCCTGATGGCGGCATTATTATGTTTATTTTTTGATCGATTCGTTTATCAACATTACCGCAAGGTCAAGAGCGCGCCGGTGATCTTTGTTATCGCATCGGTCGGGGTCATGTTTGTGACCAATGGCATAGTTCGTTTGTTGATTGGACCGAACGACCAGCGTTTTGTCGACGGCGAACGTTTTTTGATTCGAGCAAAAGAATTCAAGGCAATGACCGGGCTCAACGAAGGTCTGTCGATCAAGCTGACCCAAGGGCTGACCGTTGTCGTTGCGATTATCGCCATGACGCTGCTGTTCTGGTTTTTACAAAGAACGCGCACCGGAAAAGCTATGCGCGCATATTCGGACAACGAGGATCTCGCGCTGTTGTCGGGTATTGATCCAAGAAAGGTCACGATGGTGACCTGGATTATTGTTGCAGCCCTGACGACCATTGCCGGGGTCTTGTACGGACTGGACAAAAGCTTCAAGCCGTTTACCTATTTTCAGCTGCTGTTACCGATGTTTGCGGCGGCCATTGTCGGCGGCATCGGCAAACCACTTGGCGCTATCCTGGGCGGGTTTATCGTTGCGTTTTCAGAGATAACCATCACGTATGCCTATAAAAAGGTCTTCAAATATTTACTGCCTGAGGATCAGCAGCCCGATACCTTGCTGCAATTGTTATCCACCGATTACAAATTTGCTGTGTCCTTCATGATTCTTGTCATCGTCTTGCTAATCAGGCCGACCGGGCTGCTACGCGGGAGTTCAATCTGATGCCAATTGCGCTACGAAGTATTCTGGCAGCTTGTGTGATGGCAGGATTGCTGGTGTTTGTTGGCTTCTACCAATCCTGGTCCTTGTCCTTTGCCATTATCAATATGTGTCTGGTCTCGGCGGTGATGGCATTGGGGGTCAATATTCAATGGGGCTATGCGGGACTGTTCAATGTCGGCATCATGGGGTTTGCGGCACTCGGTGGAGTCGCTGCGATGCTGGTATCGACACAACCGGTGACCGGTGCCGGGGTTGCCGGTGGATTTGATTTATTTTTAAGCTTGCTAGCACTTGTTGTAACAGTGGTGGCCGTTGTGTTTTTACGCCGCAAGATGGGAGCTGGCAGACTTCGCAGCTTGTTAAGCTTCATCGTCATCGTTCTCGGCATCCTGCTGGTTCGGCGGTTTTACTTGCCAGCTGTTGATGCCATAGAAGATTTCGAACCCGCGCACTCCGGTTTTCTTGGTGGGCTCGGTTTGCCGATACTGTTTTCCTGGCTGGTGGGTGGACTGTTTGCTGCCGGCGCCGCCTGGTGTATCGGCAAGGTAGCGCTTGGTCTGCGCTCGGACTATCTGGCCATTGCCACCTTGGGTATTTCCGAGATCATCATCGCGATAATCAAAAATGAGGACTGGCTGACGCGTGGTGTCAAGAATGTAACCGGCTTGCCCAGACCCGTGCCTTATGAAATCAATTTGCAAGGCAGCGACTGGTTCAGAAACGCTGTCGAACGATTTTTCGAATCCTCATTACCGCTTGAAGAAGCGGCAAGAGCTGCCGCGCTTCAAGCGCATGTTGTCAGTGCATCGAGTTTGTTCGTCAAGCTCTGTTACGCCGCTCTGTTTCTCTCGGTTCTGCTTGTCGTCATGTGGCTGAGCCGACGTGCTCAGCGTTCTCCCTGGGGCCGCATGATGCGCGGGATTCGTGATAATGAAGCTGCCGCTGAAGCGATGGGCAAGGACGTTACCGCAAGACATTTGCAGGTGTTTATTGTGGGTTCCGCTGTCGTGGGCATCGCGGGGGCCATGTTGACGACCCTGGAAGGCCAACTTACACCAGGTACTTACAACCCCTTGCGTTTCACCTTTCTGATCTGGGTCATGGTGATTGTCGGCGGTTCCGGAAACAACCTGGGTGCCGTGATAGGCGCCTTTGTCATCTGGTTCTTCTGGATTGAAGCGGAGCCACTGGGGACAGGATTTCTAAACATCGCCACTGCCTGGATGGCCGAAGACAATGCGGTGAGACTCCATCTTCTGGAGCACGCATCGCATATGCGACTGCTGATGATGGGTTCGATACTTTTGCTGGTTCTGCGTTTCAGTCCGAAAGGTCTGCTACCGGAACAGACCCGCCGATAGATAGCAATCCCGCCTGTCATGAATCAGTGACAAGCGGGATCTCTTAACGACTGATAGCCACTACTGACTGATACGCCCTTCCAGTATTGGCTTATAAGGCGCGTTGGCTGACAGGTATTCAGCAACTACGTTCTCGAGGTTAGGTCCGTAGTCGTATACGTTCTCGGCCTTCTCAGCAAACATGTCGTAACCATCGCCACCGCCACGAACATAATTGTTTGACACGACACCGTAACTGGCCTCGGGATCAATCGCCGTCCATGTACCGTCATTGTCTATTTGTACATCGACGATACGGCCCTCGCCCGCGGGCTTTGATGGATCCCATTTGAACTTGATACCCGCGACTTGCGGAAAGCGCCCCTTGACCTCTTCCACCTGACTGACGCCATTTTCAAGCGCTGCGATAACTTCAGTGCCTTTGATTTCAAACGTCGCCAATGTGTTTTGAAACGGCAGCACCGTAAGCACTTCACCCATCGTCACTTCACCGGCATCGATAGAGGCGCGCAATCCGCCTGAATTCATGATGGCGATGCTGACACCTTGATCCCTCACACGTTCAAGCATGGCATCGGCCACGAGGTTGCCCATCTCGCACTCCTGCACACGGCACACATCCCGGTTTCCTTCGATTGCAGCGGCTGAGGCCGCAACGATGGTATTGCGAATTTCATCAAGTGGTGCTGCGAGCTCAGAAACCCGTGCGAGGACATCCGAATTCTCAGCAATCTCGGCATCGATGATGATGGGTTCACCACTCGCCTGCACAACCTCGCCAGCGTCATCGAATGTCACGCTAAGTTCACCGAGATACTTGCCATACGCGTAGGCTTGCACCACGGCGGTGTTGCCAACCATTGTTGGGTACGGGCCTGAAGCGCGATCGCTGGTGTTGGATAAAAAGGTATTACTGTGACCACCGACGATGACATCCACACCGCTCGTGTTCTCCGCGACGTGAAGGTCCACCCTGTAACCCGAGTGTGACAAGACGATGATGCGGTCTATGCCCTCTGCCGTCAGCGCATCCACTTCTGCTTGTACGGCCGGTACCGGATCTGTAAAGACAACGAACTTGCCGGGGCTGGCAATTTCGTTGGTGTCCTGTGGCGTCAACCCAATCAAGCCGTATTTCTCACCACCTTTTTCGACAATGGTGGATTTCATGAGTTTGTTGGCAAGTGACGGTTCCTTGCTTACGTCAGCGTTTGACATCAAGACAGGAAAATTGACTGAATCCATGAAGCCACGAAGTACTTCAGGCCCATCATCAAACTCATGATTGCCGACGGTCATACCGTCATACTGCAGCGCGTTCATCATCTCGGCTGCCACTTTGCCCTTGTAGTAGGTGTAAAACAGCGAGCCCTGAAACTGATCGCCGCCATCGACCAACAAGGCATCCGGATTGCGCTTGCGCGCTTCGGCAACGGCGGTAGTCAGCCGTGCGTAGCCACCAAAACATTTGCCTTCGGCATTGTCTTCTGACGAACAAGGACTGTCGAATTTGCTGATGGGCTCTACACGAGAATGAAAGTCGTTGGTGTGCAGAATAGTCAGGGTGGTATCAGCATAAGCGGACGTAAACAGCAGCGTGCTGGCCAGGATAAGCACAGGTTTCATTGGATCGGCTCCGGGGCTCTATGTTCTGAGCCTCGGAGCCTACCAGACAAATTTTCAGTCTGCTTTCAATGCACTTTATTCAGTCAGATATGAGCGTGCAACTAGCGACTCGCCCACGCTCCCTATTGACAGCTGACTAATCCGCCAAATGGGTTATTCGGATCATTCTCAGCAGAATTCTGACAGCTCCCCGGCGCTAGAGTCACCTGACCATTGGCCGACTGTCCCCCACCTGTCACGCTGTAGTTCAGGCTCAGTGGACCACCCGATCTGACAATATCAGCCTCGGTCTCGCCGTCTCCAATTCGGGTACCACGTGGAGCTTCAACCCGTGCGGCGAGCGATAGCTGACCAACCTCAGGATCATTGCTGACCAGGGAAAAAGCCAGATCGAGCGCATCGGCTAGCGTGAGTTCGCCGTCAGCCGAGACATCAAAGCCAAAAGATGAAAGCGAAATCTCGACCTCACTGCCATCGACATCCAAGCGAATCGGTGCGCCACCAAATCCAAGGTTTCTCACCGACAGACCGTCGTTTCGTTCATCGAAATTGAAAATCCCGCTTAAACCCGACATGCTCAGACTGGCATCTCCTGCGCCTTCGTCATCGGCCGCGAGAATGCTTAAGGCCCCCATACCGAATTCGATGGATGCCGTGCCAGCTGCCACATCCGATGACATTGTCAGGATGTTGCTTGCCGCCAGTGAAAAACTTGATCCGTCATTGTCGTTGATAAGCAACGATTCGGGAACCGCCAAGGTGAAACGACCGGATTCGGCACCTGTATTTGCATTTTCGATATTCATGACAAGACGCACTTTGCCGGACATGCTGGCAATGTCAGTGGTTTCATTCAAAAACGCTGCAGCAGCGGATTCAACCCGAAAGTAGGTACCCAGATCCAACTCATAAGAGGCGTCATTAGGACCATATACAATGCTGAGCAATGGGTCGTTTTGAAATAGATAGATTACCTGCCCACTTTCTTCGGTAACTGCATTCAGTTCAACCGTAAGATCTCTGACCAGTTCCAGACACTGTTGCAAATCGTCATCACCAAGATAGACTTCACCCGCACAAACTGCTTCATCATCAGGATCTATCGTGATGCGGTTTCCCGTTCTTTCAACACTTGCTTGACCTGACCCATCAAGACCAAGTGTGGCCAAAAGCAAGCGATCAGTATCGCCATCAATAGCGTCAACAGTGTCTGTTGGTATCAGTTCGTCTGCATCAAATCCATTGTCATCATTGAGCATGCCGTCTGGCAAAGTTGCAGCGTTGACCAGCATATTGGTGTCTGCCGTCACGGAGCGCGCACCGGCAACATTGACGCCGATTGCACGACCGGCATTCTCCGCCGCTTTTTGTTGCAGAACCAAGGTATCTACAGTGTCGGCGGGTGCGCTGGCATCGCCAGCACCTACTTCCAGCGTGGCAATCGGCAAAGTGGAGCCGCCACCAGAGCCACCACCACCACAACTTGCGAGAACCACAAGTGCCGTGGCTGAGAGTAAACCCTTGTAATGCTTCATTTACATCTTCTCTGTTCGGTTAAAAGAAAGTTACGTAGTTATCAACGTTACGTCCTTTTAAATAAGCGACCGAGAAAGTTCCGTCATTGAGCGCTAAAACCCCTTCTATTTGAACTGATTCTCAGTTTTAGTGATTAACCTAGCTATTCGTATATAGGAAAGAACGTGTTAAAGGCCGCTTCTGTGAAAACACCGGGATCATTGAAACGTTGATTTCGGTTCAACGCGGTTATCGCTTTCATGTCTGCATCATCGAGTTCGAAGTCAAACAGTGCGGCGTTTTCACTGAGGCGTTCAACACGCGAGGTTTTTGGAATGATAGCGGTGCCGCGCTGTATACCCCATCGTAAAACCACCTGTGCTGGAGTGCGCATGACGCGGCCAGCAATATCTCGTACGACTTCAGTATCGAGAACCGATTCGTGCTCACTGGCCATGCCAAGCTCCAGATAAGATGAAGCACCCAGTGGTGAAAACGCCGTGACGGCGATATCTTCTTCACGACAAAAGCGCATGATTTTTTCTTGCGTCAGATACGGATGAGATTCGATCTGCAACACCGCCGGCGGCCGTCTTGCATAACTCAAAAGGTCACGCAACAGGCTGACGCCGTAATTGCAAACACCTATATCCCGACTCAAACCACCGTCTGCGATGCGTTCCATGGCGTGCCAGGTTTCGGCAAGTGGCACCGCATCTGATTCCATTACCGGTGATTCGGCATCGGGATCGTAAAACCACTCCGGCGGATAACGTTTTTCGAAGGGTACGAATTTTAATGCTATCGGAAAATGGATCAGATACAAGTCGACATAGTCGAGCCCCAGATCGTCAAGTGTTTTTTCGATGGCCATTTCGGCATGCTCACCACGGTGGTAGGTGTTCCAGAGCTTTGACGTAACAAACAGCTCTTCTCGAGTGCACAGGCCCTCGTCGATGGCTCGGCGAATGCCTTCACCAACCGCGCGTTCGTTGCCATAGTCGCAAGCACTATCAAGATGCCGGTATCCGGCCCTGATCGCAGCAACAACGGTATCGGCAACCGATGCAGAATCAAGTTTCCATAAACCAAGACCGATCAACGGCATCTGGTTTCCACTACTAAGCAGTTGGCTAGGCATATTCATAGGATCAAATGTTATTCGGTTTCATGACTTTGAACACGCCGGTAGAGACGTTGCTGACGGCAACCATTTCTCCGGCGGCGATCGAGGTGGCGGCGCTACGTTCGTCGAGTTCAACTCGCCATTCGATACCCGAATAGCGCGTTATGCCTGATGCATTTGCACTCAAGTCCTGTTCGAGACGAAACTCATGGCCGATCAGATCGCTGCTGCTATCAGGTCCACCATAGCGATCCGCCTGCATACCTTTGAGTGGTTTCCAAAGCACCGCTGCGACTACCGCAGAACAAATCGCAAAGCCGGTCAGCCCGGCGACCCAGGTCGCCGGCAGTATGCCAAGCCACATGAGGCCGGCGGTCACGATGGCACCTAAGCCGACAAATAACAGCACCGCTGTGCTGAAGCCCAGCACGATAATTTCAATAGCGAGCAATATGCAACCGAGAACAAACCACCAGGTCGCCTGATTTTCTGCAATAAAGTCGATCATTGTGTTGGATCCTCCGTTCTACGTGGTGTTGAAGAGAAGGCCTCACTGTTATTCATGGCGCTGACAATTGCGACCGCTTCTGCGACCGTGCTGCTCGCACCACTTGACTGCCCATCAGTCAGAACAATGGTCGATTCCTTGGCAATATTCTGTTTCGCCTCGATTGCCATCGTCGCCAGATCAAGTTGCACCGCTTTCTGACCCTCTGCTGTGGCAGCGGTTTCTCCGATCACCCGTAAAGCCATCGCCTTGGCGGTTGCAACGGTTTCGATCGCTTGGGCTTCACCTTCGGCTTGCAGGATCTGCTCTTCCCGGTTTGCCTCCGCGGCCAACACCTGAGATCGCTTTTCACCTTCGGCGACATTTATCGACGACTGCCGTTCACCTTCAGACTCCAGTATGGTCGCTCGCTTGTCTCGCTCGGCGCGCATTTGCCGCTCCATAGCTTCAAGCACACTTTTCGGCGGGGTAATATCTTTGATTTCGTATCGCAATACCTGCACACCCCAGGGTTCGGCCGCCTGGTTGATCGTTGAAACGATAGCGGTGTTCAAGGTATCGCGCTCTTCAAAGGTTTTGTCCAGATCAATCTTGCCTATCTCTGATCGCATGGTTGTTTGCGCAAGCTGTGTCACGGCAAAGAGATAATCCTCGACACCATAGCTGGCCTTATGTGCTTCAAGGACTTTCAGATAAAGCACACCATCTACGGTCAGCCCGATATTATCTTTGGTAATTGCACTTTGGCTCGGTACATCAACGGCCTGTTCCTTGAGCGTGCGGTTGTAGGCCACCTTGTCGATAAACGGAACGATAAAATTCAGACCCGCTGTCAATGTACGATTGAATTTACCGAATCGCTCAACCACAAAGGCGCGATTTTGTGGCACGAACTTGATGGAAGATCGAATCACCAAAAAGATCACTACAGCCAGTGCGATCCAACCCACTGACAGATTTTCGGCAACGTTCACCAATAAATTTTCAAGACTCATAATCAGTTTCTCCTTGTTGCGTTGTTGAATGGATGTTCTTGCGAAGATCGGCGATCTCGTCACTCTTGTGTTGCAAGTACTCATCGAGCGCCCGCACCAGAAAGACTTCGATCTCCCGGTCATCACCGCCAAAATTACTGATCACCTGCTGATACAAGGCCTGCACTGGCTCACTGACCCGGAACACGATTTTTTGCTCACCGAAGTGATCGTCGAGCAAACCGCGGATCAGACCTGACGCGTTCAGCCCTTCTTGGCTGATGCGCTCATATTGATCCTCCCGGACCGTCACATTGATTCGTTTCATGGGCAGACAAGTAATGAATAGCATGAGCAGTAATGCGTATTATACACACAATACACACACTATTCAATAAATATACACACGAATGCGCATATTTTGGCTATCAGGCTAATTTATAGCGTGACAGCCTGACCCGAACGTATTGACTCATGCGCTGCTGCCCCGATGCGGACCGCAGCGCGCCCGTCAGCCGCCGTTACTGCCACCGGCGAACCATGCACTACTGCTTCGGCGAATGCGCAATGCTGCTGATAGGTGGAGCCGTGGTGATCACCGGCAGCTTCAATTTCAGCTGGCAGGCTGAGTTGATCAACTTCCGGTTCCGATTGGTCACGTCGGCTGAGCACGACTCGTGACGCAGCTTGTGGACGTTTGACCCAGAATCTCGACGGCCCTGGGATGTAGGCATCCAGTTTCCCCGCACTACCGATGGCAGTCAGTTGCTCTTGCGGCTCAGCGCCTTCGGCAAACATGCAGAGTTCGAGCGAGGCCCGGACACCATTGGCAAAATCTACGATGACG
This sequence comes from uncultured Granulosicoccaceae bacterium, assembly GCA_964445655.1. Classification (GTDB taxonomy): domain Bacteria; phylum Pseudomonadota; class Gammaproteobacteria; order Granulosicoccales; family Granulosicoccaceae; genus Granulosicoccus. Next base: position 17,491 of record CAYULV010000019.1, read on the forward strand.
AAGGCATTGTCCAGGATATCCGGCACCCGACCGTCGTAATTCTCATCAAGGTGATTGACATCGATTGCACCACTGGCATACACACGTATGGCCTCACTCCGGGTAATCAAACGCATCAAGTCGAAGTGATGGCAGCATTTCTCGACCAAAGTCCCACCGGTATTTTCGCTGAAGCGATTCCAGTCACCGACCTTGGGCAAAAACGGGTAACGTTGCTCTCGAATGGCGAGCATTTTGAGCTCACCAATATCACCGCCATCAAGCCGTTCGAGAAATCGCGCAGTTGCAGGCATATAGCGATATTCCATCGCGACCCAGAAGGGTGATGGATAGTCATCAAGCATTCGCACCAGGGCATCGCAATCGGAAAGCGTCGTACACAGGGGTTTTTCGGCGAGTATCGGTTTGCCTGTGCCAACAAGGCGACTCAGTACGTCGAAATGAGTGTGGTTGGGTGAGACCACGACGAAAGCATCAACCGCTTCCACATCCAGGTCATCGAGCGAGCCGAGGACCTTTGCATTGTTGAATCCCAACTCGAGCGCGAGCGAACCTGCAGTTTCTCGCATCTGCTGATCCGGGTCCACGATGGCCACAAGGTCTGTTTTGAAGCTTGTCGTGCTTCGCAGCAGCGCCAGGTTTTTCATGTGTTCCTGACCCATCATGCCCGAACCGAGGATGACGTATGATATTGGTTTCACCGCAAGACTCGTCTGTTATGGTCAGAGATGCCAAATTCAGGATTGGCGAAATCGTTCGGCATAGAGTGTATCCGTTCCGCGGACTGATATTCGATGTCGATCCGACATTCAACAACACGGACGAATGGTACGAGGCTATTCCAGAGGCGGTCAGACCTGTCAAGGATCAACCGTTTTACCATCTGTACGCCGAGAATGAAGAGACCGTCTACGAAGCCTACGTGTCGGAGCAGAATCTCTTGATTGACGAGTCAAACCTGCCGCTGCGCCATCCGCGCATTGGACAGGAATTCGAACGTTCGTCAGAGGGCCTGTATATAGCGAGAAATATTGCGCGTCACTGACAAGGCTTGGCTACGACGCTCAACTACGACGCTTGTGAGTCACAATAACACCGCGAGCGGGCATCTTGTCATGCGCGCTACCGGCCCAACAACCTTCATCAAGGACCAGTTCAGCGTCTATCCCTGCCATCAGGAATTCTTCCTTGACGCGCGACGCTCGGCCATTGGCAAGCAAGGCATTGCCGTTGCGCAAAGTGGTGGTTCCATGCGAACAACCGATCACTGAAATCAAATCGGTTTCGCTATTGAAGTTATTTGCAAGTCGCGAGGCAATGCGTTTGTTGGCATCACCCATGACCATTGAATCATTGGCAAATACCAGCACCTTGCGTTCAACGGTCTTGTAGTGAGCAAGCACTTCAGCATAATTTGACCGATCAATGTCGTAGATATTGCGCTTGACTGGCAGCTTGGCGATGGATACTGATGATGGGGCAGCGGCCTTGCCAATCGGTCTGACACTGGAAATCGAAGGCGTCAACGGCTCTGCCGCAACACGTCTTGTTGGCGACGTAAAAGGTGAACGCGGTTGGGCTAGCGTGTTTTCAGAGGTTGATGCGATCAATGCACCTGAGGGCAACTCGGGTTTACGTCGTTGATGATCGAATAACTGGGTATCCAATTGCAGGCCAGAGGCATCAGCACCGAGCACATACATGGAAGACTCAGGCCACACGCCATCGTTGTCGACCTTGTAAGAGCGCTTGAGTTTTACCGAACCGGCTTCGATCAAGAACTCGTAAACACCCATGAGCGAATTCGCCGCTTCGTTTGTCGCTGGCTTGCGACTGATGAAATAGGCCAGAGACTGGGATGCAGCTCGAGGATCAGGACTCGAGCTCTGCACGCGAAACTCGTAGCCCGCTTTCTGCATCGAGCGAATCAATAACTGACCGAAACGCGATTGTGGAATGTCTGCACTCAACGTGGTCCCCGTCGGTGCCAGTTGCGGCAACTGGACCATGGCGGCGACGAAATCGTCGGCGACAAGACGCGAACGGGCAAAATCATTCGCCACTCTATTGGCGGTATCGGCGTCACCCGTTGAAGGACCCTGAGGCAATACACCACAAGATGACAGCAACAGGCAAAATAGTAGAGTTGAAATACGCATGTGATCGGTATCCTGACCGGTACTTTTCCCTACTGTACTGGCAGCCCGACAAGCCCGTCCACGTCTGAACCGTACAAATGTTCCGCATTGAGGTGCGGATCTCAATGCGGCTGCGCACCAGAGCACTAAATCCGACACTATCTGTATCGTGACCTTGCGACCTCAGGGGTATAAACTAAGGGTCTGGCTGCTACCAATACCCCGTGACAAACCCATGATTGATGAAGAGCTGTATGAGCTCGCAGCAGATGAGCTGAATTCCGATCGACGCAAAAGCGATATCTGGGCGCGAGCCTGCGCGCTGGCCAGTGATGACCACGACGAAGCGCGCTATCTGTACACGAACCTTCGTGTCGAAGAGATGATGGCCGAGCGCGAGGCTGGCAACGACCCTATCGCCGCCGCCATTGCGCCGAAGAGCCCCGACGCACCGACGGCTACCGTGGTTGACCACAGTGAAGCCATGAATCCGCAGGCTTACGACGGGTTGGCTCTCGAGCCGGTCGACCTCAGCAATCTGGAAGAGACGCCCGACGAAAGCAATGACAGTGAAATACGCGTCTCGTCGATGCGTCCCGGTATCGACGCCAGTAGCAACGCGGACAGAATGACTGACGAAGAATTCGGCCGAAGTGCCGAACAGGAGACCGCCCCTGCGGCCCAGGCAGAAATGGACAACGCTTTGTCAGCCGACGAAATCGATAAATTTGCCAATATTGACGGACAGGCGCAAGTCAGTAGTGTGGCTGGCACTGACAACTTCGATATGGACTCGGCAAGCGATATCGATGCGAACTCGCAAGAACTGATAGAGCCCGCCCGCTCTTCCATGGTTGATGACAGCGTATTGTTTGACGATGCGGATCTTGCATCGCTGGGCTCCAGCGTCGAGCAAACCTCCGAGTCACAAGCGCCAAAAATCAGCTCACTCGATGCCTTGTTCGATGAGGTAGATGATCGTGTGCATGCAAATGATATCGTTGACGCGGATATCATCGAGGACGAGTCGCTCACCTCTTTGGTTCGATCTGAATCGCAAAAATCACACATCCCTGAAATCGATGCACGTGATGCGGAATTCACCCGCGAGATGGAGCGCCAGGCTGAAGATCTTCCGAGCCCGGAAAACGACCTGGTTTCCTACACCTCGAAGCTTGAAAGCGAATTGCCCGACATGCTTCAGGATGAAAGCCCGCCTACGGATTTCGACGATACCCGGCATGATCTGTCAAGCGTTCCTGAAGAAGTGCGCTCCACTGAAGAAGTGCTCGCCGCTGCTGCAGCGCTTACAGCAGGCGCCGGCGCCGTTGCGGCTACACGTCGCGATGATGCTCCTGAAGAAGCGGTTTCAAGTCACGATGACGCCCGCGATGTGGCGACAAGTCACGATGATGCCCGTGAAAGGGTTAAAACCGACTACGCGGACAAAAACGATTTTCGTGACGACCTCGACAATGAATACCGGGATTACGAAGAAGAAGACGAAGACTATTACGACCCGGTCGATTTGACCGATACCGGACGTGGTTCTCGCTATGCGATTTATGAAAAGAACAACAAGGCCAAAGCGGTTCGTATGGGCGTGTCGTGGACCGCACTGTTCTTCACGATACCTTGGCTATTGTATCGTCGCTTGTTCGGTACCGCGATCCTCTATAGTGTGCTGTGGTTGGTCTTGGTCACAGGTCTCGTTGTGACGGGTTTGTCATGGCTCGATGCTGGTGCCAACGCAAGCAACGCGCAAAGGCTACTGACAATCGGCTTCGGATTACTAAGTGTGATCGGCTTGTTATATATACCTTTCAGATACGGCAATACATGGCGTGCAACGAAACTTGAAAAACGTGGTTACGATCTCGCAGCATGGGTTAGAGCGAAGAGTCCACGAAAAGCGTTAAACGCAGCAAGACGTGCGGCAGCTCTCGCCTGACTTTCAGATAACTCAACGTGTACCGCATTTCCTTCACCAGAAGCGGAAACGGGCCGCAATAAGTCAGCTTCGATATACAGCTTGGGCACCTTGCGTCGTTACCCCCAATTAAGTCATCGCGCAAGAATGACGTCGTCGTGCTTCGAGGGAACCGGACATGACAGGCCAGATGAGCACTTCACTGGCAACTTTGGGGTAACCGGGGAATGATTCCCCGGTTCCAATTCACATTTTCACCTGATGGCGATCAACAAATCAGGCGCGTTTCCTGGCCCGCCTGTCGCGTGTAAACAAAGCGCGAACATCCTCAGATGTGAACACTTCATGCTCGCGTGCGTAAATCTCATGATTTGAATCCACGCGCTCCAGATCGTACAAATAGCTGACCATCACGCTGGCCGATTGCGATAAACCCTGTCTGAAGACATCAGCGCCCGGCAACACACGGTCAAGACTTGCGCCATTTCTCAAATGGAAACGGGCAACGGGATCCAAGGGTTCACCACTCGGGCGTTTTTCGTTGACGAGATAGTGTGCAACCAGACACTGCAACTGTCGCCCTTCCTCTTCGGAGAAATCGGCTTCTTCACTACTCCCGACACGAATTGCAATGCGAAGCGCTTCATGAATCGGCACATCGATCGCCTCCTTCGGTTCTTCAAGCGAGCCTCGTTCAGCGCCCTTTTCACTCATGGAATGGACCCAGTTCATAAAACCCGGTACCGGTGACAGTGTGCGAAATGTGGTCAAGTTGGGTAATTGTTCGCTCAGTTCACGCGCAACTTGTTTGATCAGAAAATCGCCGAAGGACACACCAGCCAGACCTTTCTGGCAATTGGATATCGAATAAAACACGGCGGTGTCGGTTTCAAACGCGTCAAGCACAGGACGGCCGGGAATCAGGACTTCTCGAACCGTACTTGGGTCAGATTGGGTGAGTGCAACCTCGACAAACATCAAAGGCTCATCGAGCATGCTGGGATGGAAGAAAGCAAAGCAGCGTCTGTCGGACGGTTCCAGCCGGCTACGCAAAGCCGACCAACTGTTAATCGCATGCACCGCTTCGTAAGCGATGATCTTTTCAAGTATGTTGGCGGGTGTGTGCCAATCGATTTCACGCAATACCAAAAATCCTTGATTGAACCAGGATTTCAGCAGATGTTGAAAATCAACATCGATGCGCCGCAGATCTGGCACCGATCGCTGCATGTTGAGTAGATCAGCACGCATTCGCACCAGCTCAGCGGTCGCACCGGGGACCCGGTTCAAACGACGAAACAACTCCTGACGTTTTGGCTCTACCGCGTTGATCAATTCGCTAAGCGTGTCGGCGTTGCGATCCTTGGCATAACTTTCAGCCGAGCGAATCGCCGCATCCGGGTTCAGATCGAGTTCAGTCAGCAGATGGGAAAAAAATGAGCGCTTTTCATCGGGTGACGCCTGCCGGTACCGTTTCAGCAGTCCACGCGCCAGTCGCTGTCCGGTCTGTTCGCCACGTTCTGACAGAAGCGCTTCGCACAATTCCTTGAACGATCCTTCCTCACTGAAATCCGTTTCCGCGTCATGGCGGTTGAATACGGTACTCAGCAAATCAGATAGAAAGCTGTAGCGGCTCACGACACAAGTCTCGGTTTATCTCGTTGTGAGGGGCAAAATTCGTGCCCCGGCAGAGCAATCCTTTGGCGCCGGCTAACGCTGATCTTGCCGAGCCAGGCGATGCTCCATATAGCGAACGGCCGAAGAGACGAGCAAAATCAGCACCAGATACTCCAACACCAGCACGCTGAATATCTCCAATGCACGATACTCCACCGTATTGAGCAAATTGGCGCGCCGCAGCAGCTCTTCGACGCCGATGACTGATGCCAGCGAGGACATTTTCAGCATATAGACAAACTGATTGCCCATTGGCGGCAGCATGCGTCTGATGGCCTGCGGCAGGATCACGTAGCGCATGCGATCAATGTAACCGAGACCTATTGAATCCGCCGCTTCGAGTTGACCTCGATCAATTGATTGAATGCCACCACGAAATATCTCAGCTTCGAAAGCGCTATCCAATACTGACAGGGCGATCACAGCAGACCAGAAAGGACTTAACGTCACCCCGGTCAGAATCGGCAGACCCAAATAGACCCAGAAGATACCCACCAACAGCGGAATCGAACGAAACACCTCGACGTAGATGCGGTTGAACAATCTCGGCAAACGATTCTCGGACAAGCCCGGTAGTGCGACCAGCAAGCCCAATACAAACGAGATACTGATAGCAGTGATCGACAGCAGCAAGGTGTACTTCAGACCACCCATCAGAAAAATCAGATTGACTCGCCCTGCTTCGGTCTCTGGCGAGACGACATACCACTTCAGGTGTTCGCTGCACGAAGTCAGCAGAGGCAGAATCAATAGCAACAACAGTGCATGATGACGCGGACGGAGTGCTTGTAAGAAACCGCTCATCAGTGTTGCAGTATCTGTTTGAGAAAAAGCTTGCCGCGCTCGGTCTTGGGATGGGTAAAAAAATCCTCTGGCGTGGATTGCTCGACAATCTGTCCCGCATCCATGAACACCATCGTATCGGCAACACGGCGCGCAAATCCCATCTCGTGAGTGACAACCATCATTGTCATACCGGTGTCTGCCAGATCAACCATGACCTCCAATACTTCGGCAATCATCTCTGGATCGAGCGCCGAAGTGGGTTCATCAAACAACATCACCTGTGGCTCCATACACAGGCTTCTGGCAATGGCTACACGTTGTTGTTGACCTCCTGAGAGCTGACTGGGGTATTTGTCAGCCTGTTCGGGTATGTGCACACGCTCCAGGTAGTGCTCGGCAAGCTCGCGTGCCTTGGCTTCAGTCAGGTTTCTCGCTCGTTGCGGACCAAGCATCAGGTTCTCTATGACCGTCAGGTGCGGGAACAGATTGAACTGCTGGAAAACCATGCCGACGTTCGTGCGCACCTGCTTGAGCTGAGATCGGTTTGTGCCCAGGGCGATGCCATTGACGATGACCTCTCCGGCATCGTGCTTTTCCAGTTGATTCACACACCTGATCAACGTGGATTTACCCGAGCCCGAAGGACCGCAGATAACCATTCGACTGCCTGCGGCGACATCCAGCGAAACGTCTTTGAGCGCCTGAAATTTCCCGAACCATTTCGAGACACCACGAATTTCTATCATCAGGAGCTATCCCACGCCACTGCTCGGGCAATGAAACAAGTCTACCGCAGCCCGGCGCTCGATATGCAGCTTCGGTATACTGGTTGACCGCGCAAAAGGAATATCTGGACAAATGTTATTTACTATCAAAAAAAGACTACGAACCGCTGCTATCGCAATGGCGGCGCTGGTCACAGCAACAGGTTTTTCTGCAAACGCCCAAGCCGCTGATTCTGTACTGGATGACATCCTGTCTTCCGGAAAACTCAAGTTCGGTACCACGGGTGACTGGGACCCAATGAGCTTGAAAGATATCGCCACGAACAAATACAAGGGCTATGACATTGACGTCGCCACTGAGCTCGCCAAAGATCTCGACGTCGAACTGGAATTTGTTGCCACTGACTGGAAGACACTGGTCCAGGGAGTCACCGCGGGTCTTTACCACATGACCGGCAGTGCCTCGGTAAGTCCGGGTCGCGCCAAGGCAGCTGGCTATACGCAAAGCTACTTCTCACTGGCAACCGTTCCGTTGACCTTGAAAAAGAACGCTGATCGGTTCAAGGACTGGGAGGACTTCAACAAAGAAGGTATTTCAGTCGCCGCAACCTTGGGCACGACTCAGGAAACACAGGTCAAGCAGTTTTTTCCCAATGCCACACACAAAATTGTCGAGGCGCCGGCACGCGACTTTCAGGAAGTGCTCGCAGGTCGTGCCGATGGACACATCACGTCAAATGTCGAGGCCTACAAGCTGGTGGAAAAATATCCTCAGATGATGGTCGTACCGGTCAACGAAGCACGTGCGCGCACGCCTATTGCGATGCTCGTACCGCAGGCTGATCAAGTGTGGATCAATTACCTGAATACCTGGATTCAACTCAAGAAAGAACGTGGCTTCTTCGACGAACTTGGCAAGAAGTGGCAACTCAGTAACTAAGAAACTATTGGAATAACCAACACTATGTTTGAATCACTACCGGAACCGAAGGCCGACGCGATCCTCGCATTGATGATCGCTTTTCGGGCTGATGAACGCACTGACAAGATTGATCTGGGTGTCGGCATTTACAAGGATGCCAATGGCAAGACCCCGGTCATGCAAGCGGTCAAGCAGGCTGAAACCCAACTCCTGAAAAGCCAGGACACCAAGGC
>CAYULV010000020.1:0-1734 GCA_964445655.1 uncultured Granulosicoccaceae bacterium
GTCCCGGGAGGGATTCGAACCCCCGACCTGCCCCTTAGGAGGGGGCTGCTCTATCCAGCTGAGCTACCGAGACCCTGTGGCACATCTTCAGTATATCCGAATCCACACAGGCAACCCGGATGGCTACAATGGACGGAAACTCCCGAGATAAATTCAGGCCCCGAATGCAAAACGATTCCAAACTGCCTCCCGAGGGAGAACGCCGCCGCTATGTGCGTGCAAATGATGCCATCGGCCTGCATGTACAACGCCTGGAAGACATACCCGCTGCCGGTGAAACACAAGAAACTCCGGTAGCCGCTGAGCCTCGGGTTCGACGGCTTAACAAATACGCCATCGAAGGTTATGCCGATGTTCGGCGCAACATGCCCGAAGTTGCAGCCTACATTGACGAGCTCGAGGAGCGTATTCGAGAGCTTTTGTTGCAACTTGACGGCGATGATATTCCGGTCGCTCCAACACATAAAGTCAGTTTGTCCGCTGCAGGCATACGCTTTTCCGACAAGCAACTATTGCATCCAGGTGAACTTGTAGGAGTAAGCCTGACCTTGTTTCCTTCGGGTCGGCGAATTGGCACTGACGCAAGGGTCGTATCGGCAAATGATGATGAACAGGTCAGCAGTGCGGGTGTGTTCGGTTACCGTCTCGACTTCGTCCGCATGACCGATGCAGACCGAGCGATTATTGATGAACATGTGCGGAGTCTGATCCGCTCACGGCCGAGTGATGATTGACTCGCAGGCACAGGCCTGCATTGACAACAAGACTAAACCACCGGGTTCACTCGGAGATCTTGAGCGTCTGGCCGTTCAGCTATCAGTCATCAAACAGACTCTCAAGCCAGTCGTTGATCCTTGTCGAATCCTGGTGTTTGCCGCTGATCATGGCATTGCACAGGAAGGTGTCAGTGCTTTCCCGCGTGACGTGACCGCGCAAATGATGCACAACTTTGCAGCGGGCGGCGCAGCGGTCTGTGTGTTGAGTGCTAGTGCTGGCGCACAACTGGAAGTTATCGATGTCGGTGTTGCAGCTGACTTGTCTTCGCTTGTGAACGTTGTGCCAAACAAGATCGCGGACGGTACCATGAGTTTTGCCAATGACCCTGCAATGACCATTGAGCAGTGCGAGCAGGCCCTGCATGTTGGTGCGATGCGCGTCAGACAGGCGGTAGACGATGGTGTTGAATGTATCGGACTTGGCGAAATGGGCATTGGCAATACGACATCAGCCAGTGTGCTACTCGGTGTGTTGATCAATGCGTCAGCGGACGAGGTAACCGGACGCGGCACCGGTGTTGATGATGCGCGGTTGATACATAAGCGCGACATCGTACATCGCGCCATACAGGCACATCGAACCTTAAGCGATGAGCCGACAAGCCTGTTGGCTGCGGTGGGTGGTTTTGAGATCGCCGCGCTTGTCGGCGCCATGCTCGAAGCCGGCAAGCATCCTTTGCCGATTATCGTTGACGGATTCATCGTGACGGTTGCCGCATTGCTGGCCTGCCGTATCGATGACAAACTGGCTGCGCGAATGGTTTTTGCTCATACCTCGGCTGAAGCGGGTCATCAGCTTGCCTTGCGGGCCTTGTCGGCAAAGCCCTTGTTGCAGCTTGGCATGCGTCTCGGTGAAGGTTCGGCGGCCGCTCTGGCGTTTCCCTTGTTGCGTGCGGCGTCAGCTGTCATGCGCGATATGGCGAGTTTCGCTGATGCAGGCGTCAGTACCGCGGATTAA
>CAYULV010000020.1:1834-25093 GCA_964445655.1 uncultured Granulosicoccaceae bacterium
CTGGAAAAGAAACTCGACATAATGCGTGACAGTCGAGTCGGCACCTATGGTGCGCTTGCGTTGATCCTGCTGGTGCTGATCAAGTATGTCAGTCTTGAGAGTCTGGCCTCGGCTGACAGTCACGCGCTGCTCGCGGCGATTTTGTCTGCGCATGTGTTGTCGCGCTGGAGTAGTGTTTACCTGATGGCACGCGTGCATTATGCGCGAGCAGAAGCTGATAACAAGGTTGTGACCGAAGGTGTCAATTCTCGCCGCTTGATTGAGGCCACTATTATTGCAGCCTTGTGTTTGATCGTTCCAAGCTGGCTTGTCGGTGCTGGAATTTTTATAACACTGCCATTCGTTTTCTTTCTGTGTCTGTTGGCGGGCAGTTACTTCATGAGCAGTTTCGATGGCATTACCGGCGATTGCCTGGGTGCATTCAATCAGGTTGTTGAAGTGTCGGTGGTACTGGCGCTGGTGGTTTGGTTTGTATGAAAACACTCTGCCTGGTGCGTCATGGAGAAACCGAATGGCATGCCGATGAACGGGTGGCGGGTCGTTCCGATATCGCCTTGTCAGCCAACGGACAAACTGAAGCACGAGCGGCAGGTCGATACCTGTCGCAGCTGATTGAACACACACGCGATCGCTATAACTTGCGCGACGCCAGCTGGTATTCAAGTACAGCAATCAGAACACGAACCTCAGCAGCGTTGATGCTTGAGTCGTTTCAATTGACACAAGACGTCACGGCGGATGAGCGTCTTGTCGAGTTGGATTTTGGTGATTGGGAAGGGCAACGCTGGCCAGACATTCACCAGAACGAAGCGGATGTACTGAGCGCCTGGGGCGAGGACTGGGTCAACCGTTCGCCACCGAACGGTGAGACGTTTGCGCAACAACGAGATCGTTGTTGTGCCTGGTTTGACGACTGGGAGTCTGAGTCGGCAGACAATGCATCGGCCATTGTGGTCATTCACGGCGGCAGTATTCGCGCACTGACCTGTCATCTTGTCGGCTGGTCGTTAGCTGATGCGATGAATTACAGCGTCGATACCGCTGGTATAACGCTACTTGGCAAGGACACTGGTGCCACTGACTGGCGGATTCGCATGCTCAACGCAAAGGCTTTTATAGAGCGTTAGTTAACGCCCATTGCGTAGCGAAGACAAGCGATTGGCAATGTGCTTATCCAGCCAACGACGTGGTTCGCGACCTTGCAGAAAACCGACATGCCCGCCATGCGTTGACACCTCGAGCGTTGTGTTCTGCGCCAGTTCTTCACTACCGGGTATCACCTTATCCGTAAAGAATGGATCGTCTGCCGCACACAGTATATGTGTGGGTATCTTGATCGTGGGCAGGTACTGTCGAGCGCTGCATTGGTCATAGTATTCCCGGGCATCAGCGAAACCATGCAGGGGTGCGGTCAGGGCATCATCGAATTTCCAGAACGTATCGAGTGATGCGTCTGCGACGGGCAGTTCAAGCGCAGGATATCGTGCACGTTTTTTTTCATGTTGACTGCGCATCAGTTGCAGAAGGTAGCGCTGATAAAGTCGTGAGATGCCGGTGTCGAGTTTTTTTGCCCCTTCTTCGAGCACCAGCGGAGGGCAGACAGCTATCGCGCTTGCTAGCGCCGTCGTTTGCGATTCTCCGAGATACTTCAACAGGGCATTTGCACCGAGCGAATAGCCGATGGCATGAATGGCGGTGTTTGGATAAGTTTCGCCAAGCCAGTCAAGCATGAAGGCAATGTCGGCAGTGGCACCTGAGTGATAGGACTGACGAAGTCGGTTCGGCTCGCCACTGCATCCGCGCCAATGCATCAAAACAGGGCGAAAACCCTGAGCTTCGAGCTCGAGCATGACGCCACTGATGTAGGCGCTGTCTATGCAGCCGGCCAGTCCATGCAACAGCAGAACAACATCGCCGGAGGGCTTTTGTGTGTGGTTTATGTCCAGAAAATCCCCATCCGCTAACTCAATTCGCTGTTGAATTGTGGGAATGACAGGTGGTCTGGCGACTTTGCTGGCGAGAATTGTTTGCGCATGTGGGTTGCGTAACCACCACGGCGGTCTAAATTCACTAGCAACAATCACACAAATCTCCGAGTTCATCTTTATTCATGCGCATTCTAATCGCCAACGATGATGGTTATCTTGCGCCAGGAATCAGAGCTTTGCATGTCGCATTGCTGGAATTGGGCGAGGCGACAATAGTCGCGCCTGATCGTAACAGGAGCGGCGCCAGCAATTCGCTGACTCTGTCGCACCCGATGCATGTTCGTCATCACGGAGATCATGTGTATTCGCTCGAAGGCACACCGACCGATTGCGTCAACATTGCCTTGAGTGATCTGCTGCCTGAGGACCCGGATATGGTTGTCAGCGGCATTAATGATGGTCCTAACATGGGAGACGATGTTTTGTATTCAGGTACGGTTGCTGCGGCAATTGAAGGACGCAACCTTGGACATCCATCGATTGCGGTGTCCATGGCATCGCACGAGCCGACCCATTACGAAACGGCGGCAAGGGTAGTGCGCGATCTGATTGCAAAGCTTAAAGCGCATCCCCTGCCAGAAGACACTATTCTTAACATCAATGTACCGGACTTGCCGTTTGACCAGATCAAAGGCGTTATCGCGACGCGTCTGGGTACTCGTCATCCATCGAAAAACGCCATAAAAATGCTGAGTCCGCGAGGTGAAACGGTTTACTGGATTGGCCCGGCAGGGGATATCAATGATGATGGTCCCGGTACTGATTTCGGTGCAACGCGTGATGGCTATGTTTCCGTGACACCCTTGCAGATCGATCTGACGCGCCATGACAGCATTGCCTCGACCGCCAAATGGCTGGAGCAACTGACGTGATTCTGGGGCCTGATGCTATTGCCGGAATCGGCTTTACCTCGCAGCGAACACGCAAACGCATGAACAAGCGTTTACGTGAACGTGGTATTGAAAACGACGCGGTATTACAGGTGATGCAGAGCGTGCCTCGGCATTTGTTTGTTGATGAAGCTATTTCCACGCGTGCTTATGAAGATATGGCATTACCGATTGGTGAAGGTCAGACGATCTCCCAGCCTTATGCCGTTGCCCGCATGACTGAGCTGTTATTGCAGGAAGGACCCGTGCGGCGCGTACTGGAAGTCGGCACCGGCTCCGGTTATCAGGCTGCCGTGTTGTCGCATCTGGTTGATGCCGTATTTACCGTTGAACGTATAAAGAACCTGCTGGATAAGGCACGCCAGCGATTCAAGGCCCTGCAGTATCACAATATTCATGCGCGTTATAGCGATGGCAGCTGGGGTTGGGCCAGCCAAGGGCCGTTCGACGGCATTATCGTGACCGCCGCACCCGTGTCAGTCCCTGAGCCCTTGCTTGAGCAATTGGCCATCGGTGGACGCATGATTGTGCCCGTGGGAGAGCAGGATGGTGATCAATCTTTGACGGTTATTACCCGCACCAGAAGCGGGTTTACCAGCCATGAAGAAAGTGATGTGAGATTTGTTCCATTTCTCGCTGGCAAGTCTTGAAACGCCTACTACACTCTCATGCTCTTGATCCGCACCTGTGGCGTTAAAACCACGTCAACAGGTTGTCTATTGAATTATTGACTGGTTTACAACGCTGCCCATGACGCGTACGCCTCATGCCATTTGCTGCATTTTTCTGGTGCTTTTCGCAACCGGATGCTCCTCTGTGCCCAGAGTAGAGAGCCATTTGCAGTCGTTGCAGTTCTATCCAAACATGTATGTGGTGCAGGCGGGCGAGACGCTGGACACCATAGCCTTTCGTTATCAGCTTGATCGTAATGAACTGGCGGCGCTCAATCCTGGGTCCGAAAATGGCTTGACTCCAGGCATGCGATTGAATGTACGCCCGGGCACTAACCTTAATGAAAGTATTCGGGCCGGTACCGGATACGCGCTAGTGGATCAACCGGTCATCGTTCCAGCCAATAGCACTGCACCACAAGTTGCGCTGGCGCAAACCGCTAACTCGGCGGTTGTGGTCAGTCCGGTCGTCGATGCTCCGGCAACTGGCTTTCCGCGCGAAGAAGTTGTCCCCGACGATCTTGATTTTCAACCGGTTCAACAAGGTAGCGATTCTCTCAGTCGAGAATTACAACCCTTTTTAGGTGCGTGGTCATGGCCAATGCAAGGCCAGGTAGCCAGAGGCTTTGCGCCTGATGAGGTTGGTGGTCAGGGCGTTGATATTGCCGGGGTTCCCGGACAAGAAGTGCGCGCCGCCATGCAGGGTACGGTCGTGTACTCGGGACGTGACCTCAGTGGGGGGGGCAAGCTGATCATTGTTCAGCACGATGATTCGCTCATGACTACCTACTCACATGCGGATGAATTGTTTGTTGTAGAAGACGATGTTGTGCAAGCAGGAGACCCGATTGCGAGCCTCGGGTGGAATGCGAATCAGGAGTCGGTATTGCGTTTTGAGGTCCGACGTGATGGAAATCCGCTCAATCCACTGGATTTCCTACCAGCAAAATAGACCGACTAATTACAACAAATGTTAAACCATGGCTCGACCGTGAATTAGTGTTAGCAAGTTGCGCTAAGTTCCTTTAAACTTTAGAAAAAACAGGGTGGTGGTGTCAAAAATGACACAAGATTGGGGGAAGTTTTCGATGACGAATGATGACCGCTCCGGCTGGAACCGGCGCAGTGTGGACTCGTCTGGGCCGGCTACGAGAGCCGATAGCAGTAGTGATGAGCCGATTGCAGCCAGCAAGCTCAAAGATGCTTCGCGCAAGGATATGGACGCTACGCGTTTGTACCTGAAAGAAATCGAGCATTCCGAGTTGCTGACGGCAGATGAGGAAAAGAGCTACACCCGGTTGGCGCAGAAGGGTTGTGAGAAATCTCGTGCCAAGATGATCGAGTGCAATTTGCGCTTGGTGGTCAAGATAGCTCGTCGCTATATGAATCGCGGACTGGCGCTGCTTGATCTGATCGAGGAAGGTAATCTCGGTCTGATTCATTCGGTCGAGAAATTTGACCCTGAGCGCGGCTTCCGCTTCTCTACTTATGCAACGTGGTGGATCAGGCAGACTATTGAACGTGGTCTGATGAATCAGACGCGTACTATTCGCCTGCCGATTCACGTCGTCAAGGAAATGAATGTCTATATAAAAGCCGAACGTCGCTTGCAGCAATCGCTTGATCGCGAACCGACAGCTGAAGATATTGCTGCATTGACAGAGCGCCCGGTTGAAGATGTCACGCGTCTTTTGGGTTTACGTGATCGCGTTACGTCAGTTGATGTGGCTATTGGTAAGGATGGCGAGCGCCCATTACTGGACATTATTCCTGATGAGAACAACGTTGATCCATCCATGGTTTTGCAGGATGAAAGCGTTAATTCAAACATTAACGATTGGCTGCAAAAGCTTGAATCCAAGCAACGTGAAGTACTGGTACGTCGTTTTGGTTTGCATGGTCACGAGAAGGCAACACTGGAAGAAGTCGGTCAGGAACTCGGGGTTACCCGCGAACGCGTGCGACAGATTCAAATGGAAGCACTGAAGCGACTGCGTCGAATCCTTGAAGGTAGTGGGTACACAGCCGAAAATTTATTTATGGCTTAAGTGCATTTCGTACGGTGACTTTGTCTCTGTCCGTTTGTACGAGCGATGAAAATTCTGGATCTGTAAATTTTAGGTTTTTTACGTTGTGACTTTACAGATTTATAATTTAATTTAGCAGTATTGTTACTGGCTTTGAATTTGAAAGAGTGCCGCCGCTACCGGGCGGTACTCATTGACCAGTACGCTATAGGTACGGCAGGCGGCCCGTGTATTCATCACTTCCAGGCTGATGCCAATCTGCTTGAATTCCGCGATCAGACTGAATGGCGGAAATACATGTTCGCTGCCACTGCCCAAAAGCAGGATTTCGGTTTTGGCTCGATCATCTGAATCGAGAAAGCGGGCGAAAGCATCCAGGGTCAGATCACTGACCGATCCCGTGTACCAGTTCTCGAAAACCTCGTTTTCGCTGACCAGAATGTTGCTGTGGTAGTCGTGACCATTGACGCTCAGCAAGCCTGGACCATAATGGCTGATCAGGTTCTGGGTCGAAGCCTCTAGATGCATTTTCATAAGGCTATAATAAGCCCCCACGCGCGAACACACACCTGTTTGTGCTCATTCCCGAGGAGATTTTCTTGAAACCGATCCGTGTCGGTCTGTTGGGCCTTGGCACCGTAGGTCAGGGTGTTGCCCGTATTCTGAGTGCCAATGCGGCAGAAATCGAGCGCCGAACTGGCCGAGCCATTGCGGTGACGCGTGCGTCTGTGCGTAATGTCGGCAAGGCTGAAGCGCTGGAGCTGGGGATCGATATCTCGACTGACAGCGCCAGCATTGTCAACGATCCCGACATTGACATTGTCTGTGAAGTCATGGGTGGCGAGGATCCCGCGCTGTCCTTACTTAAAACTGCCATCGAGAACGGCAAGCATGTCATTACAGCCAACAAGGCGCTTATTGCCGTGCATGGCAATGATTTGCTGCTTGCGGCTGAGAAGAACAATGTCGTCGTTGCGTTTGAATCGGCAGTGGCTGGTGGCGTGCCGATCATCAAGGCTTTACGAGAAGGCCTGGCCGCCAACCGCATAGACTGGCTCGCCGGCATCATCAATGGCACCGGCAATTTCATCCTGAGTGAAATGGCTGAAAAAGGTCGCGAGTTTGCCGACGTTCTGGCTGAGGCTCAGGCGCTTGGCTATGCTGAAGCCGATCCGACCTTCGATGTCGAAGGCATCGATGCTGCCCACAAGCTCACCATCATGGCTTCCATCGCGTTTGGCATACCGTTGTCATTTGATGCCGTATTCACCGAAGGCATCAGCAAGATCACTCGCGAAGATGTCGCGTTTGCCGATGAACTGGGTTACCGGATCAAGCATCTTGGTGTTGCTCGGCGGCGTGAGGAGGGGATCGAACTGCGCGTACATCCCACATTGATTCCGGAAAAGCGTCTGCTGGCAAACGTTAACGGTGTCATGAATGCCGTATTGGTTCACGGTGATGCCGTAGGCCCCACCTTGTATTACGGTGCGGGCGCGGGTTCACTACCCACGGGCTCCTCAATGGTTGCCGATATTATCGATGTAGTCAGAACCATTGATGCCGCTGCGGCGTGTCGAGTGCCACCACTGGCATTTCAGCCGGCGGCGATTCAAAGCCAGGCACTGCTTGCGCCTGAAAATTTTGAAACTGCATACTATTTGCGCTTGACGGCAGTCGATGTGCCTGGCGTTCTGGCCGATGTCACGTCTATTTTTGGTGCTCGAGGCATCAGTATCGAGGCCATCATCCAGAAAGAGCCAGATGAGGACGATACTCGGGATCAATCAACGCCGCCGGTGGTGCCGATCATCATTCTCACCGGGCGCGTGCGAGAAGGCTTGGTGAACGATGCGATTAGTGAGGTGGAAAAGCTTGCTAGCATGACGCAGTCGGTCGTATCCCTACGTGTTGAAACACTTAGCTGAATTCGCTTTGCATCGAATGCAGTCGAAAAACAAATCGCTCCATTGAAAAATCGCTCCACGAAAACAGAATCAAGGCATACACATGGCGTCGTCACATTATCAGGGTTTGATCGAACGTTATCGCAGCCGTTTACCGGTCGATGACAAAACCCCGATCGTCAGTTTGAATGAGGGTGATACACCACTGATCAAACTTAACAACATCCCGCGTGAACTTGGCCTTGACGCCACTATTTACGTCAAGTTCGAAGGGCTTAACCCGACGGCTTCTTTCAAGGATCGCGGCATGACGATGGCGGTCAGCAAGGCGGCTGAAAAAGGTGCCAAAGCTATTGTGTGTGCTTCAACCGGTAATACCTCAGCCGCTGCTGCAGCTTATGCGGCGCGGGCCGGTATGACAGCCTTCGTGCTGATTCCCGAAGGCAAGATCGCGATGGGCAAGCTAGCCCAAGCCATTGCGCATGGCGCGGTTGTGTTGCAAATCAAGGGAAACTTTGATGATGGCATGCGCCTGGTCAAAGAGGTCGCTGAAGAGGCACCGGTAGAAATCGTCAACTCGATCAACCCGTATCGATTACAAGGGCAGAAAACCGCTGCCTTTGAAATCGTTGAAGCCTTGGGTACCGCGCCTGACTATCACTGCATACCGGTCGGCAATGCAGGCAATATATCGGGCTACTGGATTGGTTTCAGTGAAGCCTGTGGGCATAACACCGCGTCGTGCACGCTGTGCAATGGCGATTGTCCCTACCTTGATGACAAGCTCACCGACAAGCGTCCCATCATGGTTGGCTATCAGGCCGCAGGCGCTGCACCTTTTATGCGTGGCGAACCCGTTCAGGACCCTGAAACACTGGCTACGGCCATTCGCATTGGTAATCCGCAAAGCTGGGATCTTGCCAAAGCTGCGGTCAATGAGTCCGGTGGCTGGTTTGATGAAGTGACCGATGATGAGTTGCTGGCAACCCAGTCTTTGTTGGCGACACGTGAAGGGGTTTTTTGCGAACCGGCGTCTGCCGTTTCTGTCTGTGGTGCATTGCGAGATCTTAAAAGTGGGACGATACCCGCAGGCAGTGTCCTTACTTGTACCTTGACCGGACATGGATTGAAGGATCCGGATATCGCCATTCGTGGCAAGGAAGCGGTGACGACAGTCGAAGCGACCATGTCTGCGGTGAAGGAAGCGATTCTTTCCAATATCAGTTGATCGCTTGTCAGCGCCAGAACACTGTGTCTTGTTGAAAGTGCTGATACTTAGTTTATTTGTAGCGCTACGTATCGACTGATGCAACGTCATACCTTGATGGTGCAAGGCACCACATCCGATGCTGGCAAGAGCACGATTGTTGCGGGGCTTGGCCGCTTGCTGCAACGACGCGGCAATCGTGTGGTGCCATTCAAGCCACAGAATATGGCCTTGAACAGTGCAGTCACTGCCGATGGCGGTGAAATCGGTCGTGCACAAGCGGTACAAGCTGATGCTTGTCGTGTACCCACGAGTGTGCACATGAATCCGATACTGATCAAACCCAGCAGCGACACGGGCGCGCAGGTGATCGTGCAGGGCAAGGCCGTGGGTAATTTCGAAGCCGGTGGTTTTCATAACTACAAACCCCAAGCGATGGCCGCTGTGCTCGATTCATATCAGACCTTGTTGCGGAGCCATGACTGCGTTTTAGTCGAAGGTGCAGGGAGCCCGGCTGAAATCAATCTTCGAGAAGGTGATATTGCCAATATGGGTTTCGCCGAAGAGGTCGACTGCCCGGTGGTTCTGGTCACCGATATTGATCGCGGTGGTTCATTTGCTCATCTTGTCGGTACGCTTGAACTCCTGAGTGACAGCGAACAGCAGCGCGTAAAAGGTTTTTTCATCAATCGCTTTCGAGGTGACCTGGCTTTATTGCAACCGGGTATCGACTGGCTTGAAGAACGCACGGGTATTCCGGTGTTGGGTGTTATCCCCTGGATACCGTCGTTTTATCTTGAAGCGGAAGATGCGATCGACACAGAGCAGGTGGCAGGTGAGACGAAAATGACCGTTTGTGTGCCAGTCTTTCCTCGCATCAGTAATCACACCGACTTTGATCCCTTGCGATTGCATCCGGATATCGATCTGCGCTTTGTCGCACCAGGCAGCGCCATTCCTCCCTGTGACCTGATTGTGCTACCGGGGTCCAAAGCCGTGCGGCAGGATCTTGAGTATCTGCGTTCCGTTGACTGGGATAAAGCGATTGATCGGCATCTTCGTTATGGGGGAAAAGTCATGGGTATTTGTGGTGGGTTTCAAATGCTCGGTCGCTTGATTGATGATCCCGATGGTGTAGAAGGTGAGCCCGGCAAGATCGATGGCCTGAATTTAATCGATTGCACTACTGTGCTGACGCAGTCGAAAGCTCTGCACAATGTGAAAGGATTTTTATGTGCTGACGAATCAGCTGTCACAGGGTATGAAATTCATATGGGAGTCAGCCAAAGTTCTGCAGAGCTAGCGCCGTTTGCCATGCTGATCGACAGTGCAGGGCAGCAACGTGCCGAGGGTGTTTGCTCTGCTGATGATCAGATTCGTGCGACCTATCTGCATGGTGTGTTTGATCATCCACAAGCGTTGGCATCACTGATACGTTGGGCAGGACTTGAACTTGATCAAGAGGTGCCCGATTTCCGTGCGGTACGCGAACAGGAAATAGATCGTCTTGCCGATACGCTTGAAGCGCATGTTGATCTGCAAGGCCTGACGGCGTTCTTTGAGGTAAAGCTGTGAAGACGCTGGTGCTTGGTGGTGTCAAATCAGGCAAGAGTCGTCATGCCGAACAGTTGGCAGTCGCCAGTGGTTTGCCGGTCACCTTGATCGCGACAGCGTTGGCCGGTGATGATGAGATGTCGCGACGAATCGAACAACATAAACAGAACCGTCCCGACGGTTGGCACGTCATCGAAGAACCTCTGGATTTAGCCGGCAGGCTTCGAGAAATCACTGGCGAGATACAGGCCGCTGACAGTGACAGCACCATATGCGTGATCGTCGATTGCCTGACGCTCTGGTTGGCACAGTCTCTTGAAAAATTGGGTGAGTCACAGTCGCTGGCATCGCTTCGTGACGAATTATTAAGCGCAGTCAGTCGGTTTCCCGGGGAGCTTGTTCTCGTCGCCAATGAGACGAATATGGGGGTCACGCCAATGGGTGAGCTCAGCCGTCAGTTCTGTGACGAAGCCGGGTTGTTGCACCAGGCGTTGGCGCGGGAGTGTGATTCTGTGGTGCTGACGGTAGCCGGTTTGCCACTATCGCTCAAATCGAATTGACGATGCTTGTTACAGGGTCCAGCTTTCCTGTATCCTGCGCGCTCAGCTCGGTTCCGAATACGGATCAAAAGGGAACAAAGTGAAAAACTTTGGCTGCCCCCGCAACTGTAATCGACGTCGCTGTCTTGATACACGCCACTGAACAGGTTTAGACAAGCCGTTCGGGAAGGTAAAGACAGTTGCCAATAATCGCTATTGGCCGTCGAGAGCCAGGAGACCTGCCGCGCTGTAATGCTATTGGCCAAACGGGGTGTGTTGGCAACGCGAGCGTGTCAGTGCGGGTCTGTTTGTCTTCTTGATTCCCGGATTGTTCCTGACACACCGTGCCTCCCCCGATCTTGACGTTGGGGTTGTAGGTGTTGCTAAGCTTGTTTTCACGTTTTGCACTGTTGATCGTTGTCGCGAAAGCGGCAATCGGTGTTGTGCATGCGCAAAACAATGATCTCGACAGCACGGGCGTCAACAGCACGAACACACTGGAAGAGATCGAGGTTGTCGCGGGCGCTTTTGCCGGGACAGGCGAGGTCGAGCATCGCGAGTTCACCGGCAGCCACCGGCGTATCGAAGGACAAGAGCTTGAGCGACGTGATGTCACCATTGCCGAAATATTGTCTTTCGAGTCTGGTGTGCAAAGTCGTCAGAGCGGTGGCTTTGGTGCCTTCTCAAGCATAACGGTACGTGCTGCAACAGCGGCACAAACCGGTATTTATCTCGATGGCATTCTGCTCAATAGTGGGGGCAATGCGGTTGTCGATCTGTCGATGCTGGATTTACTGAACGTCGATTCTGTTGATATCTATCGTGGCACAACACCTCAGCAGTTTGGTCGCGGCACGATCGGGGGTGGGATCAATCTTGTCAGTGCGAGCGTCGACGATGATGCTGCGCAAAACAAGGTGTTGGCAGGTATTGGCAGTTTCGATACAGAGCGTCTGCAATTTTCCCATCGTTCGCGACATGAAGACTGGGATGTAGTGGGTGCGTTCAGCTTTCAGCAAAGCGAAAATGATTACCCGTTTACCGACAGTAACGGTACACCGCTGAATCCTGATGATGATACTCGTCAGCGGCGAAACAATGCTGCTGTGAGGCTTGTCAGCGCTCTGGCAAGAGCTGGCTTGCAATGGACGCCAGATACCCGAACAGACTTTCTGGCTCAGGCCACATCGCGCGAGCAGGGCATACCCGAGGCACGTAATGCCGCATCGAATCGAGCCACCTTGGATACCGATGCCGTGCGCCTGCAGCTCAATCACACGGTTGATGCAATCGGTCTGTGGAATTCGCGGCATACCTTATTTCTGCATGAGGATGATCAAGTGTTTGATGATCGACTGGGACAAATCGGTCTTGGCTTGCAGAACACGCAAACGGATGGCTTGACCGTGGGTATCAAGACCTACTGGGAGCATTTGGGTGATACCCGCACGACCGGTTTCAGCCTTGAGGCTCGACGAGAGACATTGGACACTATCGATCTGCTTGACGATGACTTCAATTTTGATGTTGAACGTCTGGCTGTCAATGCGTCGGTGTTTACTACCTTGTTTGCAAAGAGTGATCGCTTGCTGATAACGCCCGCCTTGCAGATACAACTCAGTGATGATCAGTATGAACGCGTCACAAGACTGGATGAGACCTCACGCGATGAAGGGGTGTTGAGTCCTCAACTGGGTATCCGTTATGACCTTGATGATAATCTGAGTTTTCGCAGCAACATCGGTCGTTTTTTTCGTGAACCTTCTTTCAGTGAGTTGTTTGTCAGCCGCGGATTACTGCAGGGCAACACGGATCTGCAACCCGAAGAAGGTATCAATGCCGATATTGGTCTGACCTGGTCTCCACGAACAGGACTCAGCATTGATGCATCCTTGTTTGCCAGCTGGCGTGATGAACTGATCGTCACGGTATTTGATGCGCGTCGCGTGGGGCGCACCTTGAATGTTGGCGATGCCCGTATCGTCGGCGTTGAACTGGGTGGCGACTGGCGCATAAACAGCAAGTGGTCAGCACGTGGAAACGTGACCTTGCAGGATGCGCGCAGCGTTGAAGACTTTGACGCCTTCGATGGTCAGCAGCTGCCGGGTGAGGCGCAATACGCCGCTTACTTCAAGTTGCAGTACAAACACAAGGCCTGGCGTGCTTTTGCAGAAGCCAATGGTTCCTGGAATCGTTTTTTTGATCAGGCCAATGTATTGCCGGCGGATGATCAGTGGCTGCAGAACATCGGCATTGACTGGCAGTATTCGGGTGTCACCGTCAGTGCCACCATCAATAATCTGGCTGACCGGAATTTCGAGGATTTTTTCGGATTTCCACGCACAGGTCGGTCTTTCACCTTGTCTTTATCTACCTATCTCTAAACAGGAGTTCAGTTATATGTTGAATCGTTCCAGGCACGCAACCTCGTCGACACGGCTGGGTATCGGTGTGATTGTCAGCGCGCTGTTTTTGTCAGCGTGCAGCTCATCCGATGATGACAGTGATGGTATTACAGACCCTGTTGCAGGCGATGAAATGGCCTTTGCATTTGTCTCTGGTCAGACACCCACCTTTGACGCTGGTCAGATCGAACGTTTTTCCATTGGCGACGACATTGAAGCCAGCGGTGCCTTTCCCGCAACCTTGTCCGACATAGTTGTGCGCACCGATGGTACTAATGTGTATCAAGTTGGACGCTTCAATATCGATTCCATTACCCGTTTTCAACAAGACAATTTGACAACTCCTGATTACCAGTACTCGGTAAGACAAGACGCTGAAATATCACCAAATACATTTGATATCGTTTTTGCGAGTGAAACCAAAGCCTATATACTTCAATTCGGTGGTACATCCATATTGATCGCAAATCCGAGTGCGACAACCGAAGCTGAATTCATTACCGGTTCGATCGATATCAGTGCATACGATGATGATGCACCCAATGCGGCGAATGGCATCATTGTTGACGGACAGCTTTTCGTATTGATGCAGCGACTGACGGGTTTTACCGCTGACAAACCAGGTTATGTGGCGGTGTTTGATGTTGAAACCGATACCGAAATTGCGACCGGTATGGGCGAAGATGGTCTCGATGGTGTGCTTTTGACGACTTTGAACCCGTCTACCTTGCAGTTCATTGAAGCGACCAATGAAGTACTGGTGGTGGGGCGTGGCAATCTGTTTGCTGCAGATGCTTCTGGCGGAGACCGATTCCAAGGCGGTATCGAATCCATTGATGCCACGGACTTCACCCTGGATCTATTGCTTGACGATGGTACGGAAGAGAGCAATGAAGGATTCTTCAACGAATCGGTTGTTGCGACTGATACACGTGGTTATATCGTGACAGCGGTCGGGTTCGGAGAAAACACACTGCGTTCTTACAACCCAATGACCGGTGTGCTTGAAGACGGCGTGGTCGCGGGTCTTACCGGAGTTTCCATCACAGCCCTTGGGGTGGGTCCGGCGGGCAGACTATGGGTAGGAATTGGAGGCACAGAGCCTGGCTTTACACTGATCGATCCTGAGACCAATACAGTTGTGATCGAAAGGGTTGCCACCGAATTCGTACCGGATGAGATTGTCTTTACTACCGGAAGCGGCAGTTAATATTTCTTTGTCATTGAACGTACTGCTTGGGCTGACAGTGCTTGCACTGTCAGTCCTGAGCTTGTCGGTGGGTGCCGAGAGCATTGGCGTTGGACAAGCGCTGGTTCAGTTTTTCAGTGATCCTGATGCGATTGACGTCATTATTCTTCGCGAGATCCGACTCCCTCGAACTTTAATTGCCATTGTCGGTGGTGCAACACTTGGACTATGTGGTGCAGCCATGCAAGGACTGTTGCGCAATCCCTTGGCAAGCCCAGGTCTTGTCGGTAGTGCCAGTGGTGCGGCATTGGGCGCCGTGTCGGTACTGTATTTTGGCGCTGCTAGCCTGCATCCGCAAGCCGTACCGTTTGCCGGTATGACCGGTTCTCTGATTGCAACCGCACTGGTTTATCTACTCGCTGGTCGCGATGCCAATGTCACCACCTTGATACTGGCAGGCGTTGCCATCAACGCATTGGCAACGGCCCTGATGTCAATGCTATTGAATTTTGCACCAAGCCCATTTGCTGTTCGCGAACTTGTTCTGTGGACCTTGGGTGATCTGAGTAATCGCAGTTTGAATGATTTTTATGTGATGTTGCCGTGTACGGTACTCGGTTGGATTTTGTTGATCGGTGTCGGCAAACAACTCGATGCACTGACGCTCGGTGAGCGAACCGCTGCAAGTCTGGGTGTCAATCCCGGGCAATTACGCTGGCGTGTATTCATTGCTGTGTCTCTGGCTGTCGGTGCAACCGTTGCGACCACCGGCATGATCGGTTTTATCGGGCTTGTGGTGCCCCATCTTTTGCGTCCCTTCGTCAACTACGAGCCCCGACGACTCCTTTTTGTATCCGCACTGGGGGGCAGTGCGATGTTGCTTGCAGCTGACATTGGCGTGCGGTTATTACCCACACAAACTGCGCTTAAAGTGGGTGTCCTGACCTCGCTGATTGGCGCACCGTTTTTTCTGTTTCTTATTTTACGGAGCCGACGTGATGGCTACCGATAAATCGGCAACAATTGAAGCAACGCCCTTGCTCGGCGCCAACGACATTCGCGTGCAGCGATCGGGACAAACCTTGTTATCCGGCGTTTCCCTGACTGTACAGCCTGGTGAAGTTGTCGGACTGATTGGCCCGAATGGCGCAGGGAAATCAACCTTGCTCAGCATCATGGCTGGTTTGAACAAAGCTGATAGTGGCGATGTTCAACTGCTAGGTCGAGAGTTGTCGTCCTATTCAAGTCGTGATCGTGCTCGACATATCGGCTGGATGGAACAATTGGCCACAGCGCACTGGCCAGTGTCGGTCGAGCATCTGGTGACCTTGGGTAGACTGCCTTATTTGTCTCGTTGGCAAAAACTCGATTCCGATGATCAGATGATCGTCAAGCAGGCACTGACTGATACCGATTGCCTGCATCTGAAAGATCGTCAGGTGACAACCTTGTCTGGCGGTGAGCTCACGCGGGTGATGTTGGCTCGGGCATTGGCGTCCGAGCCGAAGATCCTGTTGGCTGACGAACCTATCGCGGCACTGGATATCGGGCACCAATTACAAACGATGGATTTGCTTCGCGATTTCGCAAAAGGGGACAAAGCCTGTGTTGTTGTCTTGCATGATCTGTCGCTGGCGGCACGGTATTGCGATCGCTTGTATCTTTTGCACGAATCTGTTCTTGTAGCCAACGGCGCGGTAGCCAGTGTGTTGAGTACGGGCAATCTCAAAGCAGTGTACGGTGTGGATGTGATTGCTGGCTGTGATGAAGTGCCGTGGATTGTGCCGCTTAGAAGGAGCACATCTTGATCCGCTCTGCTGTCAAATATCGCCTACCTTCGACCTTGCTTGTAGTGGTATTAGTGTTTGTGTCAGCTGCTCGTTTGGATCCTGTGTCAGCGGACGATAAATTACCGCGTCTTGTTTCGATCAATCTGTGCGCAGATCAGTTACTCATGTCGTTTGCCGATGATGAGCAAATTCTGTCTTTGTCGAATCTTTCTCACGATGCGGCAGGTTCTTACCATGTCGAGAAAGCCTTGCAGTTTCCGATCAACAAGGGTGAGGTCGAACAGGTCTTGCCTTTGCAGCCTGATCTTGTCATCGCGGGTCAGTACACCGATCGGTATACCGTGAACCTGTTGAAATCTGTTGGCTTGCGTGTCGAGCAATTGCCTATAGCTAACTCGATGGAAGAGCTTTTTAAAAATTTTGAAATGGTCGCGCAATGGACAGGGCATCCTTCGCGCGGGCAGGCGACCATTGAACAGTTTAAATCTCGCCTGGCTGCACTCAGTCAATCCGAAGAGCCGCGTCCACGGGTAGCCATCTACGATCCAAACGGGTACACCGTCGGTGCCGCCAGTCTGCGCGGTGAAGCGCTAGAACTGGCTGGCTGGCATAACGTTGCGACAGATCTCGGTATCGACGGCTATGGCAGCATGGCACTTGAAACCCTGATCAATCTTGATCCGGATGCACTGGTTGAATCACCGTACAGCGCCGAGACATGGTCACGCGCTCAGGCACACAATGCTCACCCGGCGATAAAGCAACGCGGCTTGAAGGCAAGAGTCATTTCCATACCCAGCGCGCAGACTATCTGCGGTGGTCCCTGGACAATTGATGTTATTGAACGACTCGAACGTGAACGTGTAGCGTCGAACTGAGCTGTTACGTTGAACCGAAGCTCAGCTTTGACGAAATGAGCTGATACCAAGAACTTTGAACAAGGGACAAAAGTTCATCAATCCAGTGGCCAGTAGCACCAGAGCGATGACAAGCGCCACTATGCCAACGGTTGTTCCAAGGCCAGCGCCGAGAATTGCCCATGCGCCTAATGCTGCACCTGCGAGCAGTCGGATGGTCTTGTCGATGGAGCCTACGTTTTTACTTAAATTCATGATTGCCGCTTTAATCGGTGAAAACCAGAATTCAAGATACTGATCAGTCAGTTTGATGTCCGTGACTTTGTCACCGATAGGTGTCGGGCATCGATTAGTGATGGCCTCAAGACAAGGACAGGCGTTTGGCCAAACTGTCCAGGTCCAGAATCTCGACGTGACCGCGGTGTCGCTTTATAAGCCCCATTTTTTCAAACGCCGCCAAGCGTCTACTAACGACTTCGCGTGCCGAACCGATTTCGATCGCGAGTTGCTCATGGGTTAAATGTACAGTGCTTCCATTTCCCTCATGTCCCAATTTTCCTTGCGATTGGGCATTTGCCAGCAATGAAGCGGCAAGGCGTTGATCAACTGTATTGGTTGCCAATTCCGCGGTTCTTTGCATCAGTGATGAAAGTCGTTCGGAGAATCCATCAAAGACGAAATCACGGAATTCGCTTGACTCGATGAGTAGAGAACGAAATTTTTCTCGCGGTATCAGCAAGAGCTTGACGGGTGTCTCGGTGGTTGCTTGTGCGAAATATTGATTGTCGCCGAGTAAGCAAGAGGTCGTCATGACGCATGATTGTCCTTCGCCAATCCGATAGAGAAGGAGTTGCTGACCGCTTGTCGACAATAGCTCTACGCGAACGACGCCTGAACTCACGATGACGTAGTGGTCGCACTTGTCCCCATGATTGAACAACGATTGTTGGGCAGGAAGCGTCGTTTGCGATGCAACGTTGGACTGCACTAAATCTTCGATAGGATTTTTCATAGGAGAATGAACCGAGCTATCTCAGCTTTTCAGGCGTAAAACGCTTTGCATCCAGATCGCCTAATTCGGATAAAAGTTCAATATAACGCTCACGACTTATTGTTGTCGCGCCCATGCTTAACAGATGGTCGGTTTCCAGCTGACAATCCACAAGGTCATATCGTGCGCATCGCGCCAGATGTACCAGGGCGGCTTTCGATGCATTGCTTTGTCGAGAGAACATCGATTCGCCGACAAAGACGCGACCGAGTTCGACACCGTAGAGTCCACCGACCAGCTCTTCTCCTACCCATACTTCAACGGAACGTGTAATGCCGAATCGATGTAATTCGCAATAGGCATCTATCATGTCTGCTGTTACCCAGGTGCCCGAGCTACCGGCACGTGGTGCTGCACATAGCTCCATGACGTTGCGAAAACAGTGATCTTCAGTGATGCGAAAGCCTGCTGAGCGGATCGATTTTTTAAGACTTCGTGATTCCTTGATGTCTGCAGGCCAGATGACGCAGCGAGGGTCCGGTGACCACCACAGTATCGGTTCACCGGCTTCGTACCAAGGAAAGATACCCGCACGATAGGCATTAAGCAGGCGTTGTGGTGCCAGACTGCCACCTGCCATGACCAGACCGTTGGGTTCGCTCAGTGCGGTGTTGACCGGTGGAAACGGCGTAATCTCGTCATCTTGGGCGAGAAACGGAATCGTCATGACTGGCTACAGGGATATCGTGTCTGCCTTGAAAGGTAGCAAATTGGCCAGACCCGCGCAGCGTTGTTCCATATACGGGGTTTCCTCGATCAGGAAGTTGGCAATCGCATCACGGAAACCAGGATGGGCAATAAAGTGAGCAGAGCGCGTCAACTGTGGTTCAAAGCCTCGGGTAATCTTGTGTTCGCCCTGCGCACCAGGTTCGAAATGCTTGATGCCATGTTCGATGCAATAGGCAATGCCCTGGTAGTAACACGTTTCAAAGTGCAGGCTGTTAACCGTGCGCCGACATCCCCAGAAACGTCCATACAAGGTGTGCTCGCCGATGAACATGATCGAACAGGCAATCGGTTTGTCGGGTTTTGCGTCTTCCGGGTCGTAGGCGAACACAATCAGAACATTCTCACCAAAAATGCGGCCGACCGTCTGAAAGAAATCTTCAGTCAAGGAAGGGTTTCCCCATTTGCGATCAAAGGTCGATTGATAAAACTCGTGTACCCAATGCCATTCCTGCTCGGTCAAACTGCTGCCCATTCTTTGTTCGAGTCGAATGCCGGCATCGCTGACATGGCGACGTTCGCGACGAATGGTCTTGCGTCGTTTTGACGTACAGGCGTCTAGAAAGTCGTCGAACGAGGTGTAGTCATGGTTGTGCCAGTGGTATTGGCAATCCAGCCGTTTCAGATGATCGGATGGTTTTTGCAGCGCTGCTTCTGACTCCGCAGGTATTGATTCAGAATCTGTCGTGGTGTCTGACGTTTCCGGCGAACGTGCGCTCAAGAGATTACTTTCGCGTTCGGTCAGAAAAAGGTAGTGCACACTTGAATACTTTTGCGAGAGCGCGAACTGCCGGACAGCTTGCGCCAGCAACAACAGCGTATCGTCGTAGTTCTGATCCTGGCGTACCAGAATCCTTGGGCCAGTCGCAGGTGTAAATGGAATGCTGACAACCAGTTTCGGGTAGTACTCCAGTTGATTGCGTTCATAGGCTTCCGCCCATGCCCAGTCGAAAACAAATTCGCCATAGGAATTGGTTTTGACATAGGACGCGACCGCCGCCACTAACTCTCGGTTTGGCTCCGGTGCATTTGTGTTGTCCTCGTTCTTCCCGTTGTTGCCGTCATTCTCGTCTTTTGCGTCATCGCTGTTATCACCTGCATTTTCTTCACTCCACAATAGAAAATAGCGCGGGTACCAGCCGGTGTTTTTACCCAGGCAACCACATTTGTCGAGCGTGTGCAGAAACTCGTAGCGAACAAATGGGTTGCCGTCGGTGTTCAGGGCGTTCCAGTCAGCGGCGTTTATCGCATCGAGGGAATCGCGGACGTCGATCTGGATTTTTTGCGTCATATCCGGAGCATACGTGTGTTTGATAGCTCTAGTTTTGGAGTTCTTTTGCCTCCAGAAATTTTTCAGCATCCAGCGCCGCCATGCAACCGGTTCCTGCCGATGTAATGGCCTGTCGATAGACATGATCCATGACATCGCCTGCGGCAAACACCCCCGGTACGCTGGTTGCTGTCGCATTGCCATTACTGCCGGACTGGACGGTCAGATACCCGTCCTTCATGTCGAGTGAATCGACAAATATGCCGGTATTGGGCGTATGGCCGATTGCGATGAAGACGCCCATCAGTTCGATATCTTCAGTGGCACCGCCATCAACCGCCTTGATGCGCATGCCGGTCACGCCCGAGTCGTCGCCGAGCACCTCGTCCAGATTGTGGTCCCAGCGAATCGTGACATTGCCGTTCTTTTCTTTTTCAAACAATCGGTCTTGCAGAATTTTCTCGGCGCGCAGGGAATCTCTGCGATGGACCAGAATCACCTCACTACAAATATTGGACAGATACAGGGCTTCCTCAACCGCTGTATTGCCGCCGCCAATTACTGCAACCTTTTGATTTCGATAGAAAAACCCATCACAGGTCGCGCAAGCTGAAACCCCGCGCCCCTTGAAGGCTTCCTCCGAGGGCAAGCCGAGATATTTCGCGCTGGCGCCGGTGGCAATAATCAATGAATCACAGGTGTACTGGCCATCGTCACCGGTCAAGGTCAGCGGTCTTTTGGAAAAATCGACGGTATTGATGTGATCACTGATGACTTCCGTGTCAAAGCGCTCGGCGTGCGCCTTGAATCGCTCCATCAGCTCGGGGCCTTGAACACCCATCGCGTCAGCGGGCCAGTTGTCGACCTCTGTTGTCGTAGTCAGTTGTCCGCCAGGCTCCATTCCGGCGATCAGCACCGGATTCAGGTTGGCTCGGGCGGCGTAGACGGCGGCGGTGTATCCAGCCGGGCCAGAACCAAGAATGAGAAGTTTGCAGTGACGAGTGTTGGGCATGAGAAGCTTGTTGTGCGAGATTATCGAGACGGCGATATTAACGGATTTACACCGCGAACAATTGTGGACTCTGAGGTAAGAGACAATCGGTCTGCTACACTTTTCCGACGTTCCATGTAACCTTTTTGGGCGCGTGTAACTACCTTCGAGACGACCCCATCAGGACTGGTTTTGGCCCAAGCTACAAAAAAGCGTACCGCTACCGCTCGCCGTAAGAAAGCCTCCGCACGCACCAAGACCACGGCACGGGCCAAGTCTGCCGGGCGTGTCGCGCGCGGCAAGGCGAGTGGCAAGGCCAGCGGCAAAAGCACTCGTGGAGCCGTCTCGGGAGCCATATCAGGACGCGCTGCGCGTTCCTCTGCCGCAAACAGATCCTCACTCGCTAACGTTCAGGCGGTAAACCAGCTCAGCCGATTGCTGCGTGAGGTTGGCGGTATCGTCTGTGTGTTTGCCGCGATCATCGCCGTGCTCGCCTTGATGACGTTCAACGTCAATGACCCGGGCTGGTCGCACACCGGGGCGGGCGGCAATGTGCACAATAGTGTCGGTCGTGCCGGGGCGTGGTTTGCGGATGTCAGCTTGTCGCTGTTTGGCTATATGGCGTACCTGATTCCAATGGTGCTTGCGGTTTGCGGCTGGTTGTTGTTCCGCGACTACAAGCGTTCTCCATCGGCTTACCGACCTTTTGTCTTTATCCGCGTCATCGGTATAGCGCTGATGCTGATTGCCGCCAGTGGACTTGCCGATCTGCACTTTGGTGTCGCTGAAGGTGAGCTGCCACGCGGAACCTTTGGCGGGGGCATCCTCGGCACCGCGGTTGCCTGGCGCCTGGTCGCCTATCTTCATCACTTGGGTACGACCTTGATCTTGCTCGCGGTCTTTTTCTGTTCGTTGACGTTGGCTTTCGGCACATCGTGGATTCAATTGGTCGAATCTCTGGGCGGTGCCATCGTCAATTTGTGGGATCGGGTGACGGGCGGTTTTTCCAAGGTCTCGGAGGCGCGCGCCGAGAAAGTAAAAATCCGGGAAGCTGACCGGGCTCGGGCCGCGCGTCTGTCGACGCATGAGTCCCACTCGCTTGAGGGCAGTGGCGCATTGGCCGCTCAACTTGGTAGTCGAGCTGTGGATCTTAATTCGGCAGATGGAGTACCGGCTGCTGGACCATTGGCGAGCCTGCTCGGAAAACTCGGTTCCGGGACACTCTCCGGTACTAAAAAAGCCTTGGCGGGTGTCAAAAAAGTTGGCGACTCTGTCAAACCTGATCGGCACGCTGTGCGTTTCGATGAGCTGGCTGATTCGCTTGATGAAGCGGATGCCTTGCTGGCCGATGGCCGTGCTCGCGACACGGACAAGGCCCTGGATCTTGATTCGCTTGATACCTTTGATGACGACAATCCCGCCAAGTCAGCGATGAAACGGGCGGCAACGTCCGCTGCGGCACAACAAGCACGTGAACGAGCAGTGCAGGCAGAGCAGGCTGCTGCCAGCGCTGATGATAGTGGCAGCAAGCCGGCCAAAGCTGCGCCGCCGGCGGCAGCAGAACCTGTGGCAGCTGCACCCGCTGCGGCCGTGCCGCGCAAAAAGAAAATTGCCATCAAACAACGTGCCCCGACCGATCAGAAACAGACCAAGCTGTTTCTGGATGTGCCGGACTCGGATCTACCGCCGTTATCGTTGCTTGATGCACCCGAACCGCAACGTCCGGGCTTCAGCGACGTTGAACTGGAAGCGCTGTCGCGCTTGCTTGAAGAAAAACTTGCTGAATTTCGTATTGCTGTCGAAGTGGTCGCTGTGCACCCGGGACCGGTTATTACGCGATTTGAAATGCAGCTGGCGCCGGGTATCAAGGCCAGTCGAATTACTGGGCTGTCGCAGGATATCGCGCGTTCGATGTCGCTGGTCAGTGTGCGCGTTGTCGAAGTTATTGCCGGTCGCTCAACCATCGGTATCGAAGTACCGAATGATCATCGCGAAATTGTCCAGCTGAGCGAAATGATTCAGTCAGCAGAATATGCAGAGAAAGCATCGCCGTTGACGCTTGCGCTTGGCAAGGACATCAGTGGTCAATCGGTGACCGCCGATCTTGGTCGTATGCCACATTTACTGGTCGCCGGTACCACGGGTTCCGGTAAGTCGGTTGCCGTGAACTCGATGTTGATCAGTTTGTTGTACAAGG
>CAYULV010000021.1:0-6736 GCA_964445655.1 uncultured Granulosicoccaceae bacterium
ATCGAATATACCTACCATGATGTTGTCAAAGAGCCGCGTGCTTTGTACGAGATGCTTGGCCGAGTAAAACCGATCGTTGGACCCAAAACGCCTATCACCGTGCCGCAGATCTGGGTGGATGGCAGTCATGTTGGTGGTGCTGACGAACTTGAAGTTATCGTCAAGAGTTCGGTTGAGCCTAACCCCGATCGCGGACATTCTTCCATGTCGGCAGCGACCAGGCGCGCTTCTTGATCAGCGCTTTGATAATCTAAGCGTTGAAGTCGACAAACTTCACAGGCTTTGCAAACGACTGATTGTCATACCAGCCATTGGCCAGATTGTGAGGATGCTGTGCAGCTTCCTCAAAATTAAGCACGGGCGTCACGCAACAATCGATCTTTGCCGCGTCAGTCGCCCAACTGTCGCGATCACGCAAGGCGAATGCGCTTGACAGTGCCATGGTCATCGACGGCCAGTGTTCAGACTGCCATTGTTTTCCAGCATCGATCACGTGGTTCAAGCCTGTCAGTTCTAGCAGACCTTTAAAGAACTTCGCTTCCAGCGCACCCACGGCAACATGTTGTTCATCGCGTGTTTTGTAAACGCGGTAAAACGGCAAAGCGCCATCGAGCAGATTTGACTCGCGCGCAAGATCCCAACGACCACCTGCCATCAGGCCGTAAATCATGGGAGTCAAACCAATGGTGCCGCCGAGAATGCTGGTGGTGACAACACCGCCATGACCTGAAATACCGCGTTGGACGAGTTGCGCCAGCACACCCATAAGCAGATGCATCGCGCCACCACCGAAGTCACCGATAAGATTTAATGGAATGGCAGGTGTATCGCGCGTACCAATGGATGCCAGTACACCAGATAGTGCGAGGTAGTTAATATCGTGGCCCGCGCGTTCGCTCAAGTCGCCCTTATTGCCAAAACCGGACAAGCGACCAATGACGAGTGCAGGGTGCTGGGCTACGAGTGCCGCAGGCGCAAGATTCAAGCGTTCCAGCACACCCGGACGAAATCCTTCGAGCAGCACATCAGCCTCTACAAGCAAGGCATGTAATTGCTTGATGCCATCGGCAGATTTCAAATCAAGCTGACGTTGTTCCTTACCCGAATTCAGCAAGTCAGCTTCAGCGCCGATCTCGATGCCAATATTGCGATCATTTGGTGGGCAGACTCTGATTACGCGAGCGCCCATTTTCTGAAGTTGCATGCCGGCAAACGGAACCGGGCCGATTGCATGCAACTCGATGACCGTCAGTCCTTCGAGCGGCAACATCGAACTGTCTTAACCCAAGGCCTGTGCATGGTGACGCAGGTGATCCTCCATAAAGCTTGCTACAAACCAATAGGAGTGGTCGTATCCTGGCTGCATGCGATAGTCAAGCGATTGTCCGGCGTTTTTGCAGGCATCAATAAAGATGACAGGTCGAAGATGTTCTGCGAGAAACTGGTCACTGTCACCGGTATCGATCAGTATGTGGGCATCGCTTTTGTGTTTACCCACCAGCTCCGTTGCATCGTATTGTGCCCACTGTTGTTTATCATCACCGAGATAAGCACTAAAAGCTTTTTGTCCCCATGGCACTTGAGAGGGCGCTGCAATGGGTGAGAAGGCAGAAACCGACTTGTAGCGATCAGGGTGTTTCAAGTGCAATGTCAGCGCACCATGACCGCCCATTGAATGTCCTGTTATTCCCTGACGTTCAGGATCACCGTTGAACGTTTTGAAAACCAGTGCGCTGAGTTCTTCGGTGATGTAACGGTCCATTGAAAAGTGCGGCGCCCAGGGTTGCTCGGTAGCGCTGAGATAAAACCCCGCACCTTGACCAAGATCATAAGCATCATCATTGGCAACGTGTTCGCCTCTCGGACTAGTATCGGGTGCTATGACCATGACACCGAGTTCGGCGGCAACACGTTGCAAGCCGGATTTCTCCATGACATTCGACCAATTGCATGTCAGTCCCGACAAAAACCAGATAACGGGTACGGGTCCGTCATTGGCAGCCGGCGGTGTGTATACCGCAAATTGCATCGGGCATTGACAGATATCGCTCGCATGTTGATGGACCGATAAGGTGCCACCAAAGCTTGCCCAGCTTGAAACCTTTTCTAATGACATGATCAGTAGATCACCACACTGCGAATGCTTTCACCCGAGTGCATCAGGTCGAAGGCCTTGTTGATGTCTTCAAGTGGCATGGTATGCGTAATAAGGCTATCGATATCGAGTCGGCCTTCCATATACATGTCGACGATCTTCGGCACATCGGTGCGGCCTCGAGCGCCACCAAATGCAGAGCCGCGCCATACACGTCCTGTCACTAACTGGAAAGGGCGGGTCTTGATTTCCTGACCAGCACCGGCCACACCGATGATGACGCTCTCGCCCCAACCTTTGTGACAACATTCAAGGGCTGCTCGCATGACATCAACATTGCCAATACATTCAAACGAGTAGTCGGCACCGCCACCGGTCAGCTCAACCAGGTGATCGACAAGCTTGTCACCAAAGTCACCCGCATTGACAAAGTCGGTCATGCCGAACTTCTTGGCGATTTCTGCTTTGGCCGGATTGAGATCAACGCCCACAATCTGCCGTGCGCCGATCATGCGTAAGCCTTGTATGACATTAAGCCCGATACCACCGAGTCCAAACACAACAGCGGTTGAGTTCGGTTCTACCTTGGCCGTAAACATGACCGCACCGACGCCGGTGGTCACACCACAGCCGATGTAGCAGATCTTGTCGAAGGGGGCATCCTTGCGGACTTTTGCCAGTGCGATTTCTGGCAACACGGTGTGATTGGCAAAGGTTGAGCAGCCCATATAGTGCAGTAGGGGTTTGCCGTTGTATGAGAAACGCGATGTGCCGTCTGGCATCAAGCCTTGACCTTGTGTGGCGCGTACCTTCTGGCACAGATTGGTCTTGGGATGCAGGCAGTAATCGCATTCACGGCATTCTGGTGTGTACAGTGGAATGACATGATCGCCCGGTGCAACACTGGTCACACCCGCGCCGACTTCAAGCACCACGCCCGCACCCTCGTGCCCCAGAATGGCTGGGAACGCACCCTCAGGATCAGCGCCAGAGCGGGTGAACTCGTCAGTGTGGCAAATGCCGGTCGCTTTGATCTCGACGAGCACTTCGCCAGCCTTTGGACCTTCCAGATCGACTTCGACTATCTCCAGGGGTTTGCCTGATTCGAAGGCAACGGCAGCACGGGTCTTCATGGTGTGTTCTCCTCAATTATTGAACGCATGATAGACGTTGGCAGCCGGCTTCGGTAGCTTGATCGCGACCAAGCATTGGAATAGGCGGCCGGCCGGGTACACTAGCCAGCATTCACCAGTAAGAATGAGTTGAAAGCCAAGTATGACAAGTATCGGAATCGGCGTGGTTGGGGCGGGCTATATGGGCAAGGCACACAGTGTTGCCATGAATGCTGTCGGTGCGGTGTTCGATACGCCTTTGAAACCCGTATGCGAGATGCTCTGTGCCACGACTGAGGCGGGGGCCGCTGCCAAGGCCAGCGCCTTTGGTTTCAAACGTTCGACGGCCGATTGGCAGACGCTTGTTGAAGATCCGGCCGTGGAGGCGATCGTCATTGCGTCACCCCAATCAACGCACAAGGAGATTGCACTCGCAGCGATCGAGCGTGGCAAACCGGTGATGTGTGAAAAGCCCATGGGCGCAACACTTGACGACGCGCGTGCCATGGTGGCGGCCGCAGAAGCTGCTGGCGTCGTCAATATGGTTGGGTTCAACTATGTGCGAACGCCCGCAACGCAATACGCGCGTGATCTTATCGCGCGTGGCGAGATCGGTGACGTTACCTGGTTCCGTGGAGAGCATACCGAAGACTTTCTGGCTGACGTGGAATCCCCCGGTAATTGGCGTACCCGTGGTCGAGCCAATGGCACGATGGGCGATTTGTCGTCGCATATGATCAACGGGGCGATGGCGTTGCTGGGTCCGATTGCCAGCATCAATGCCGATATAGAAACGGTGCATCACACACGTCCGTCTGAGTCTGGCGACGGTCGCGAAGACGTAACTAATGATGATCATGCGCATTGTCTGTGTCGTTTTGCATCAGGTGTTATGGGGCATTTGTATTTCAGTCGCATTTCAACGGGGCGCAAGATGGGGTATGCGTATGAAATCAGCGGCACCAAAGGTGCGATCCGTTTTGATCAGGAAGATCAGAATTGCCTTTGGCTTTATCGTATGGAAGATCCGGAAGCCGAACGCGGCTTTCGCAAGATACTGACGGGGCCGGCACATCCTGATTATGTGAACTTCTGTCTGGGCCCAGGTCATGGGACGGGGTATCAGGATCAACTGATTATTGAAGCCAAGGACTTTCTGAATGCCATTCATGCGGGAAAGTCGAGCTGGCCGACGTTCCGTGATGGCATGGAAGTCTCTGAAGTCATAGATGCGATGTGGCGTTCTCACGATTCTCGGGCTTGGACGTCGATTCGTGATTAAGTCGCGCTACACTCCACCCGTAATCTGAAAACCGCCATTACCCCGTGACCGCAGCGACCCCCGTTCCTGATTTGAACCGAAGACTTGTCATCGCACCGATGATGGAGCTGACCGATCGGCATTTTCGTTTTCTGGCCCGCCAGCTGACTCGGCATACCTTGCTGTACACCGAGATGCTGACCGCCAAAGCGGTTATTCATGGTGATCGTGATTACCTTCTGGACACCGACGCTGACGATGCCCCTTTGGTGCTGCAGCTCGGGGGTTCCGATCCCGTCGAGATGGCGGAGGCTGCAACGATTGGCGAAGCCTACGGATATAATGAAATCAACATCAACTGCGGCTGCCCCAGCGATCGCGTCAAGTCGGGTCGTTTCGGTGCCTGTCTGATGGCAGAACCTGAGCTGGTTAATTCGTTGGTGTCCACGATGCAATCGGCGGTAAAGATTCCGGTGTCCGTCAAATGCAGGCTCGGCATTGATCGTGATGACAGTTATCAAGTGGTGGAAGACTTTGTGCGTAAGGTCGCTGACGGTGGCTGCGAGAGTTTTATCGTACACGCGCGTAAAGCTTGGCTCGATGGCCTGAGCCCGCGCGAAAATCGAACCGTACCTCCGCTTCGTTATGAATATGTTTACCGACTCAAGGAAGCGTTTCCGCACTTACACATAACGATAAACGGCGGGCTCGACACCTGGGATGGGATTACTCAGCAACTTGAGCAAGTCGATGGCGTCATGATCGGTCGACAGGCGTATTACCATCCATCGTTTCTGGGAGAGGCTGATACACGCATCTTTTTTGATGCGCCTGACGGTAAGCCAGTACCCGATATCGATGACTTGAAAACGATAGCGAGAAGCTACGCCCACTATATGCAGGGCTGGATGGAGCAGGGTGTACGCTTGAGTGCCTTAAGCCGTCACCTTGTTGCATTATTTCAGGAAGTCCCTGGTGCTCGTCTGTGGCGGCGTCACTTGAGCGAGCAGGCAAGCAAATCGAGTTCCGCCATTACATTGGTCGACGACGCACTTGAATTTATCGACCTGGCACAAAGGAAACAAAGCGCCTGATGCATGGCAATGGCCGCGTTGAGAAACCGCACAGTAATCGGCGTGATTTTGAAAACCTGAAAAAGGTTACCACTTACATGTGGGAGTACCGGGGCCGGGTACTTATAGCTCTAGCCTGTCTGGTCATCGCAAAGCTTGCGATTGTCGCGGTGCCACTGGTACTCAAGCGCATTGTCAATGTACTTGATGACGGTGATGGCGTTGCCAATGGCAACAATGATGTTCTACTGGTAGCGCTTGGCCTGGTAGCAGCTTACGGACTGCTGCGAATCGCCAGTTCCTTGTTCAAGGAACTTCGTGATTCCTTGTTTGCACGCGTGCGCTATAGCGCCATGCATGAACTCTCGACGCGTGTTCTGACACACCTGCATGATTTGTCGCTGGCGTATCACCTTGAGCGGCGCACGGGCGGTATCTCCAAGGACTTGTCACGCGGCACCAATAGCTTGAGTTCAATCATCAATCTGTTGGTCTTCAATATTGTGCCAACCATCGCCGAGTTCCTGCTGGTTGCAGGTATTCTGCTCGGTGGTTATGGCTGGCACTACACATTGGTCATCGCCGTCACGGTCTTTATCTATATCGCGTTTACCTTGAAGTTCTCTGGCTGGCGCATGCAGTTTCGTCATGAGATGAATCGCCTTGACTCCTTGTCCAATGGCCGAGCCGTGGATAGTTTGCTCAATTATGAAACGGTCAAATACTTCAACAACGAACGACTTGAAGTCGATTCCTATAATGAACACATGAGCGACTGGGGTGACGCTGGCGTCAAGAGTCAGATGACGATGTCAACGCTCAATTTTGGTCAGGCGGCGATTGTCTCCATCGGCGTAACGTTTATCATGATGCTTGCAGCCCGCGATGTCGCCAATGCAACCATCACGCTCGGTGACATCGTATTGATCAATGCGATGATGCTACAACTGTTCGTACCACTGAACGCGCTTGGATTTGTCTACCGTGGGCTTCAGTATGCCTTGGCTGATATGGATCTGGTCTTTCGCCTGCTTGAACGTGCGCCTGAGATCAACGATAAACCTGATGCAGTGACGCTATCCGTCAATGAAGGGCGCATCGAGTTCGACGATGTACATTTTGCCTACTTGGCTGAGCGCCCGATACTCAAAGGCATCAGTTTCGAGGTGGCACCCGGTAGCAAGGTTGCAGTCGT
>CAYULV010000021.1:6836-24979 GCA_964445655.1 uncultured Granulosicoccaceae bacterium
GCCTAGTCTCGGATCAATGATAGAAATTCGTTGCGGGTATTGATATCGGAGCGGAAGGTGCCGAGCATGGCCGATGTTGTCATCGAGGAGTTTTGCTTCTCAACGCCACGCATCATCATGCACATATGTTGTGATTCGATGATCACGCCCACACCGATTCCTTCGGTTACATCGAGTATGGCGGTCGCGATTTGCTTAGTCAGTGCTTCCTGAATCTGCAATCGTCGTGCATACATGTCGACAATGCGGGCAATCTTGGACAGACCGATCACCTTACCACTGGGTAGATAGGATACGTGACACTTGCCGATAAAAGGCAATAGATGATGCTCGCACAGCGAATAGAGCTCGATATTGCGCACAATCACCATGTCTTCGCTATCGGATTCGAATATGGCGCCATTGACCACGGTTTCGAGCGATTCCTGATATCCACGAGTCAGAAACTGCATGGCTTTGGCGGCACGCTTCGGGGTATCACGCAGTCCATCACGTTCCAGATCTTCACCTATTTCGGTCAGAATCTGGGTGTAGGCGTCTTGTAAGGGGTCCATGGAGGTGTATTCAAACTGGCGCTGGTGGGACGGACTATAGCGGAATTTCAGTTGTGCTCGCAGTTGTGGGGTTGATCAAGGACACACCCGGGTCGGGGACCTTTATACTGCTTGCATAGTCACATTGAACGATAGATTTGCTATAAAAGTGGCACGTCAGGTGCGTCAGCCGCCACCGTATCACTATTGATATGAACTGATTCACCGCCCCCGTACGTAAGGAGAAACATGATGGGAATTCTATTTTGGCTGGTCGTTGCGGCTGGCACGCTTTACACGCTCTCGAAATTTCGACCGAGTCTACCAATTGCCACCGGTGCGGTTGGTGTGGTGTTGTTTATCGCTTACCTGCTAGGTTTCCTCGGCGGTTTCTTTGGCGGATTGTTGGTGCTCGTTGCGATTGTCCTCGCGGTGCTCTTCAACGTCCGAAGTCTTCGACACCGCTTTGTCAGCACGCCGTTACTTAAATACGTCAAGGCGGTCTTGCCGCCGATGTCAGACACCGAGCGCGACGCTATCGATGCGGGCACCGTCTGGTGGGAGGCTGAGCTATTTCGAGGTGCTCCAAACTGGCAAAAGCTGATCAGCTACCCGGAAGCAACCTTATCTGAGAGAGAACAGGCTTTCGTTGATGGTCCGGTCGATAAGCTGTGCTCGATCATGGACGATTGGGAAATCACTTATGAGCTGAATGATTTGCCACCTGCGGTGTGGAAGTACATCAAGGAAGAGAAATTCCTGGGTATGGTCATTCCTGAAGAATATGGCGGTCTTGGCTTCTCTGCGATGGCGCACTCGGAAGTGGTTACCAAGTTGGCTACCCGCAGTGTGTCAGGGGCTGTCAGTGTCATGGTGCCCAATTCCTTAGGCCCTGCTGAATTACTGCTGCACTACGGCACAGAAAAACAAAAGAATTATTACTTGCCGCGACTTGCGGTTGGTGAGGAAATCCCTTGTTTTGCCTTGACCGGTCCTGAAGCGGGCTCTGACGCTGGTGCCATGCCGGATTATGGCATCGTCTGCAAGGGCGAGTTCGAAGGCAAGGAAGTACTCGGTTTGCGTGTGACATGGGAAAAACGCTACATCACGCTCGGCCCGATTGCGACATTGCTGGGTTTGGCGTTCAAAGCTTATGACCCTGATCACCTGCTCGGTGATGAAGAGGAAGTGGGCATTACCTGCGCGCTGATACCAACCGACACGCCAGGGGTCAATATCGGCCGCCGTCACTTTCCGCTGAATCAGGCCTTCATGAATGGTCCGAACAGTGGTAATGACGTGTTCATCCCCATGGAGTGGATTATCGGTGGTCAGCCGATGGTTGGGCAGGGCTGGAGAATGCTGATGGAGTCACTGTCGGTAGGTCGTGGAATCTCACTGCCGTCGAATGGTGTTGCATCAGGCAAGGCAGCGTCGCGGTTCGTTGGCGCTTATGCTCGAGTTCGCAAGCAATTCAATCTGCCCATCGCCAAGTTTGAAGGCATCGAAGAAGTGCTGGGCCGTATTGCTGGCCTGACGTACACCATGGATGCGGGTCGTCGCCTGACTTGTGCCGCGCTTGATCAAGGGGAAAAGCCTTCGGTTGTGTCAGCTATCCTCAAGTTCTACAACACCGAGAACATGCGTGTTGTAGTCAACGATGGTATGGACATCGTCGGCGGTAAAGGTATCTGCATGGGGCCGGGGAATTTCCTGGGCCGACCTTACCAGGCCATACCGGTGGGCATTACAGTTGAAGGTGCAAACATCCTGACACGCTCACTTATCATATTTGGCCAAGGTGCTATACGTTGCCACCCGTGGTTGATGGATGAGATCACTTCAGCATCATTGCCTAACCAGCAAGAAGCGCTGGAGAATTTTGATGTTGCCTTGATGGGGCACATTGGCTATGGCATTCAAAACGGTGCACGTTCACTGTTTCATGGGGTGACCAAAGGCGCATTTGCGGATTCACCGGTTGATGGGCCCAATGCCAAATACTATCGACGGCTTTCTCGCATGAGTGCGGCCTATTCGTTTCTGGCTGACTTCGCCATGTTGTTCCTCGGCGGTGATCTCAAACGCAAGGAGATGTTGTCCGGTCGATTTGCAGATGGCCTGACACATATGTACATGGCGTCCGCCGTGCTGAAACGATTTGAAGATACGGGTCGACCGGCAGCAGATCAGCCATTACTTGAATGGTCGGTCAGGCAAGCCTTGTTTCAGACACAGGTCGCGCTTGATCAGATTCTGCGTAACTTCCCGAGTACAGCTGTTGGTTTGTTGCTTCGCGGTATCGTCTTCCCATTGGGTCGTCGTTTTCGCACACCAAATGACAGACTGACAAAAGCCTGCGCCGAAATTCTGCTTGATGATACGGAAGCGCGTGATCGTCTGACCGAAGGCGTGTACCGGAACGATGATCCTGAAGATGTCACGGGCAGTATTGAACATGCCTTGCGCGCAGTTTTGGCCGCTGATGATGCAGGTCGAAAGCTCAAGAACAGCAAGCAAAAGCAACCGTACAATGTTGACTATCCAACCTGGATTCAGCAGATGGTAAGCGAGAATGTCATTAGTCAGGATGAATCGAAGTTGTTGCTAGCGTCCAGCGAAGCAACCCGTCGGGTCATCATGGTTGATGATTTTCCGAACGATGTATTGCATAGCGCTGCCGGTGCGCGCTAGCGTCTTGAGCTGCAATGTTGTATCTGCGATGCCTTGCCCCGAGAGGGGCGAGGCATTGCCTTGATCTTTTATTTCCCAAAAGACTGAATAAAATCGCTGATACGTGCTGCATTAACGCCTCTGTCGCTGCGACCGATACGCGAGATGCTACGAATATCGACGCGGCTTGTGTTATCCGTCGGGGTAACCACGACAACCACATCATCCATAAAACGATATACCGCAGTGCGCGCAATGGCCTCAAAGCGCAGTGCCGTTGAATCCTCTGCGACTATCTCCCAACCTTTTTCTTTGGCAATGCTCAAGGCTTTGTTAAAAGCTTCCGGCGCTGCAAGGTCTGATTGGATAGGTGCTATTTGCGGGTATGCTTTTTTCTGAATGACTGCGACTTTCTCTCCTGCATAAACCAAAGAGTTTTTTGCACCAGCACGAGTTTCATCCAGCACCAGAAATTGCGGTGGATTGTCCGTATCCGT
Organism: uncultured Granulosicoccaceae bacterium; assembly: GCA_964445655.1. Lineage (GTDB taxonomy): Bacteria > Pseudomonadota > Gammaproteobacteria > Granulosicoccales > Granulosicoccaceae > Granulosicoccus. Next base: position 10,540 of record CAYULV010000021.1, read on the forward strand.
TGTGATGTCATGGATTGGTGGTGCGCGCTTTGTCGGCTTGATCATGCCGTGGATCATGGGTGCCAGAAGCCCCAGGCCGATTAAACTAGCAAGCAAGGTCTTGACGGTGCCTGCGCGATTGCGTGTGATCAGTTGAGAAATGAACCCTATTAGACTTAACCCGAGTACGGCATAGGCGATTGGGTTCATATACTGTCGAACGTAGCCAAAACCCACTATCGGATCCCACAAACCGAAGCGGGCTCCAAACATCATTGTCCCGACCGCTATCAGCGCGGCAATGGCCAAAACCAGTGAAAGGGTTCCAATACGCGAGGAGCGATAATTCATGCTTCAACAAGCTCTTAAACAAGTGGATTTACCCGCGCACAAGGAAAGATCGGGTTCTATTTTCAAAGTGCGTTGGCCTGAATAATGTTAGCATGCTAACTATGAAGGGTCAATCGCAGTCATTCAAGTTTCATTTGTTGTTGCATTCAGCGGATTTGATTGAAGATTACCTTCGAATCAAATTGTTGCCATTGGATTTGACGCCGCGACAGGCGCGTGTGCTCAAAGCCTTGAATCGCCTGGGGCCGGTAGCGCAAGTTGAGCTTGCACGTAGTTTTGATATAACGGCTGCGAGTATGAGCACAATGACTGCCCGCCTTATCGCCTTAGGCTTCATCAAAAGTGATAAAGACCCTGACAATGCCAAGCGAAATATCATCAGCCTGACAACACAGGGCGCAGCTTTGCTCGGCGATATTTCCAAGGCGTGGAAAGAAACCGACGACTACATGGAAGAAAAAATAGGTAGCGACAATCTGCAAAAGCTCGCTGAACTATCGCAACTGCTAAGGGACTCGCTGGGTGGTAGTCGCCCTGAAATCGATAAAAGCAGCCAGTCCAAATAACGCCTGACTGGCGTTTAACACATCGAATCTACACCGGAAAACTATACTCAATACCGGTCTTTGGGATAGGGATACGGGGCCTGATACAAGTAGGCCCCGATATAGTCAGCGCTTATTTGCCCTTGAGCATCGCACTTTTCAGATTAGCTTGAACGGGTTTGTCAGATAACCAGATACCGAACAAGGCTTGTTTGAATTCAAGACCTTCTATCAAGCCCAGTTCTTCTCCATTGCGTGACATGCGAGTGCCGACGCCTGGCTCGAAGGCAAATGTGTAGCTATCACCAGGACGGATTTTATCTGTCATCAGCTCAATCATTTGATCGATCTGGGGCTGAACAGGGCCAGTGTTGCCACCGGTTGATTTGTTAAAGCCGGATTTCAACGCTGAGAGCATCTTGTCGCGAGTTAACAGGTCCGACAAGATATTCAGCCGAATGGCCATTGATTCATCCGCGGCGATGATTCCTGCAGCATCGTTACTGGGTGCTCCCAGGTAAAGGCTGCCAACATAGAGCTTGATGAACAAGCGTTTGCGAAGCCCGGCGCCATTAAGTATCAATTCCTCACCACCAACTGACAGTGAACTTTCAAGCTCTACACCGGCAACTTTGCGGGCGTGAGCCGGACTTGATAACAGCAGCAGGGTAAAACAGGTTAGAGCGATCAGTCTGCTCATATGAACCGAGGGAATTTTCAGGGTGTCAGTGATCATTGGATTGCCTGAATTTATGGGATATCATGGATTGCCAGAAATGGCTTCGTTTGTCAATTATACGTATTTGCTGGTCGAGCTACGTTTTATTGTGACTGTCAGGAAACAATGTATTACAGCTAAACAGTTTGAACTGTTGCGTGTTCGACGTAATCTGTCAAAAATTGCCGAATTGCTCGCCAGTGCTCTAGGATCAAAGGGGTGGAGTACTTGAGCGGGAACAAATAGGGTCCATTCGAGCTCCTAAGTCGTATTGCCCTAAGTGGGGCGGTGCACATCAAATCCGCTGTTTTCAGCAATATAAAGGTAACTGAACGCCAGTATGTTTGAACGTCTGTTCAATCAGCCCATTGATGTCTGGCGAGAGGCCACGTGGGTCTTTGAAAGTGGGTGGCCACTGATTGGTTTGTTTTTGGCGGCTGCCATCATTTTGGCACTGTTGTTTTTTTCCAGTCTTCGCCAATCAATTAGTGCAGGCCGGAAAATGGTGGTTCTCGCTCTGCAGTCGATAGTCGTTCTGACTGCTTTGACCATGCTTTGGAGGCCGGCGCTGGAAGTATCTCTTACTGAGCAAGGCGAGAACGCCGTAGCCTGGTTGTTCGATAGTTCCTCCAGTATGGAGATTGCCGATGTGGGCGATGTATCGCGCCGTCAAGGCATGCTCGATGCGCTGCAGGGAAACAATCTACTCGACGCTTCAACTTTCCAACACGATCTTTATCGCTTTGGCCGGCAGCTTGAGCCCGTCGATACGCTGTCGGCGCTCACGGACGACACTCCCGGTGAAAGAACCAACATAGCTGGCAGTCTCAATGGTCTGCTCGATGATCTCAACAAAACGACATTGGCAGCGATTGTTCTGGTCAGTGATGGTGCGGACAATGCGGGCGGAATGGATGCTACCTGGTGGCAGGCCGTTAGCTCAGCCGGCATACCTGTTCACACGATTGGCGTGGGTAGTGAAGTCGTACAAGATGATCTCGAAATTCGTAACGTCTCGATGCCATCTCAGAGTCATGTCGATGCTGACATTGTCGCAACTGTCGTAGTTCGACATGCCGGGACCAACGTTGCCCGTCTGCGTGTCAGTGCTGGACGCGAATTGCTAGCGGCGGTTGATCTTGATTTGCCGAGTGGGCAGGATGAGAGCACGCATATCGTTGAGTTCAATGCTGGCAGTGCCGGTGTTCGACGCATCGAATTTTCGATAGATTCACCGATGTCGGAAACCAACACGGATAACAACCGCCTGCCAAGAATGCTTGATGTGCAGGACGATGCACGTCGAATCTTGTACGTCGAAGGTGAACCCCGGTGGGAATACAAATTCTTGCGCAGAGCGGTGCATGATAACGATGCCGTGCAACTGGTTAGCTTGTTACGCACATCACCGAATAAATTTTACCGCCAAGGTGTGGCAAATGCCGAGGAGCTCAGTGAGGGCTTTCCCGATACTGTTGAAAAACTGTTTGCCTACGATGCCGTGATCATCGGTAGTCTTGAGGCCGCTGAGTTATCGACAGAGCAGCAAGCAGCGTTACGCGATTTTGTCAGTGTCAGGGGAGGCACTCTGTTGATGTTGGCTGGACGCAAAGGCTTGGCCGATGGTGGTTGGGCGCGATCTGTCACCGCCGCCGCCCTCCCGGTCGAGCTTGCCCGAGACCTTGATGCCGAAACCTATCAACGTACTCGAGCGAAGGTCAGACCCACACTTGCTGGCTTGAGAACGCCGTGGCTTCAACTCGATGCCGAGGCCGACAGCAATCGCGAAGCCTGGGAGACCTTGCCTGAGATTGCCGATAATCAATCATTGGGCACGCCAAAGCCGGGTGCGGTTGTATTGCTGGAAGTGTTGGATGGTGGTGGTAGGGACGCCCGACCACTTCTGGTTTGGCAACGCTACGGTCGTGGTAACAGTGCGGTCATGGGTAGTTCGGGTACCTGGCGCTGGCAAATGCGCCTGAACTCGGAAGATCAGCGTCATGAAAAATTCTGGCAAGGTTTGCTCAAGCAATTGGTGCAGGACACGACGCCCCGACTAAGCGTCTCTACCGATTCCCCTATCATTCGAGATTCTGATTCAGCCGAGTTGAAACTGCTCGCCTATAACGCCGATTTCTCGACGGTGGATCAAAACGCTCTATCAGTGGAAATCACACGCCCGGATGGCAGCAAGGAAACCGTGTCAGTCAGACAACTTGATGATCAGCGCGGACACTTTGTTGGCAGTATTCCAACCACGATCGATGGTCCCTATGCGGTCAAAGTCAGTTCACCGATCGATGGCGAAGCGCCTTCTGCGGCTCCGGTTACCAGAGAGAGCTGGATTTTCAGAGAGTCGGGCAATGCCGAGCGTTATCGCGCCGAGCTTAATCGAGATTTCCTGGAACGCCTGGCAGCATCAACCGGCGGTCAGTACTTGCCGCTCGACAGAATAAGCGAGTTGCCGGCGATACTTGTCAACGAGAACGCTGCGCTTAAACGAGAGACTCGGTTGCCACTTTGGAACATGCCCGCTTTCTTCCTGTTGCTACTGCTCGCCAAAGGGATAGAGTGGTTGCTACGACTGAAGTGGAAGCGTTTGTAATGCGTCAACATTGTGCTGCTATTTTTTTGCTGTTATCGGCATCTCTTGCACCGTCGCTGCTGCAGGCTCGCACGGTTGCTCTGGTGGTTAGCGGGCTTGGCGGGAATCCGGAGTACAGCGAGGCGTTCAAAGAATACGGTACAGCGATCGCCGACGGCCTTTCAAGTCTCGAAATTGATGATGATGCCATTATCTATCTTGACGAAACAGCCGATCGTGACAGCTTGCTTGCAGCGTTCGAAACGCAAGCACGCTCACCTGCCGATGTCTTTGTGTTGGTGTTACTGGGTCACGGTACCAGTGACGCGACAACCTGGCGCTTCAATATTAAAGGTCCTGACCTGACCACCGAAGATCTTGTTTCCGCGTTGAATCTGGTTCAGGCGCCAGAGCAATTGCTAGTGTTGGCTACTAGCAGCAGTGGCGCTTTGTTGGACGTACTGAGCCAACCGGGTCGCGTTGTCATCACAGCAACCAAAAGTGGTGGTGAGCTCAACGCGGTACGTTTTCCCGAGTATCTGGCAACGGCCATTGGTACGGAACAGGCAGACCTTGACCGCAACGAAATCCTGACCGCCGCTGAAGCGTTTCGTTTTGCCGACAACAGAACGCGTGAGTACTATGAGACGCAAAATTTGCTGGCACCTGAACATGCCCGTTTACGTGGCGAAGGCGCTGAATCCATTGCTCTGGCAAAACTTGGAGCATTGCGCGAAGCACAGGACGATCCTGCGGTGCTCGCATTGCTTGAACAACGGTTAGGATTGGAGCAACGGTTTACCGCGATCAAGCAGCAAAAGTCCAGTCTGTCGACCAATGATTACTATGCTGCCCTGGAATCGGTTCTACTTGAACTGGCGCGACTGCAACGTTCGATCGACGACGCGACCGGCTGGAGTGAGACTGATGGCAATAGCTAGAATGACAAAGTGCCTGGGGCTCTTTTGTGCGCTGCTCTTCTCAATGGAGTTGCACGCACTAACAATCCACTACGATCTGAATCGCGATGACGCACTGAAATCCTGCGACACCGTCTTGTACAGTGGTGATAAACAAGCGTCCGTCGATTGCTATCAGCAAGTATTCGATACCTCAGAGGGCCTCGTGCAGGCAGATGCTGCGGCAGCGCTCGGCGATGTGCAGACCGCAAATCGTTTGTATCGTGATCTGGCCGCGGGTGATACGGACCCCGCTATCAAGACCAATTGGGGGCTTTTGTATCTGGAGACGCATCAGGTCAGCGATGCAGAAGCCTTGTTTCGAGAAGCCTTGTTATATGACGATGCTTTTTTACCTGCACAAATCGGTCTTGCCAAAGCACTGTCAGAAGGGTTTGAAGGTCGCGCTCGCGAGTTGCTGGACGGTATAACCACCCAACACCCGGAAAACGTGCAGGCGATGATCTTGCGCGCGCGCATAGAGCTGGAACTACAGAATCTTGATACTGCCAGAGGTTTGCTCAACCGTGCCTTGTCGCTGATACAAGAGCAGGGCTTGCCGCCACTAGAGATTTATGCCCTGCATGCAGGTGCCGATCTCCTTGATGGGAAATCGTTACAACCCTGGATTGACAAGGCGTTGGAGATAAATCCACAGTATGGTGATGTGTATGCCATACCGGCTCACTTCTACATCATTACTTATCGTTACCGTGAAGCCGTTGAGCTTTATCAGGCAGCGGTGAATATCGACTCCGATCTGGCAACTGCCCACCGTGATCTTGGTATCAATCTCTTGCGCATCAACAATCTGTTTGCTGCTCGGTATCATTTGCTCAAAGCGTTTTCCATTGATGCCTTTGACGCGAAGACCGTCAACACGCTGCGGTTACTCGATGGTGTTGATGACATGCGTGTCAGCACGGTTGATGTCAGTGCCGCTGACGATCCTGAAACGACTATCGGTCGCGTACTGATTCGATTGGATCGTGAAGATGCTGACGCACTCGAGCCTTATGTTGTTGACTTGGCGACACGAGCCGTGCAGGTTTTTACTGAGCGCTATGACTTTCAATTACAACGCCCAATGGTCGTTGAGTTGTATCACGATCATGACGACTTTGGCGTGCGTACCGTCAGCACACCGGGTATTGGTTTGCTCGGCGTGACCTTTGGTTACCTGACCGCGATGGATTCACCCAAGGCACGCGCCAGTGGCGAATTTCATTGGGGGAGTACGCTTTGGCACGAGATTGCCCATGTGTTCACGCTCGAAGCGACCAATCATCGCCTGCCTCGCTGGTTCAGTGAAGGCCTGTCAGTTTACGAAGAGTGGAATACCGGCCCGTTGCCAAATCGAGAATTGCCAGTAGATACCCTGACGGCGTTTTCTGCCGGGCAGTTTCTGCCGATTGCCGAATTGGATAACGGCTTTGTTCGCCCAAGCTATCAAGGGCAGGTTCACGTGTCTTATATGCAGGCAGGACTTATCTGCGATTTCATCAGTGAACGTTGGGGGCATCAAGCCTTGGTCAGCATGCTCGAATCCTTTGCTGACGGGGTAAGTACTGAAGATGCACTACAAGAGGCGATTGGACTTGATGCCGACGAATTTGACATTGCCTTTCGCGAATCGATGCAAGTGCAATATGGTGAACTGAGCGAGTCCCTGGACAGCTATCGGGTGGCAGTACAACAGCTGCTGCAAGCGCGTGAATTGCGTGACTGGATCAGCGTTGAAGCGTTGGCCAGAGATCTCATTCGACGTTATCCCGAACGGGTTACCGGCGGCAATGGTTATGAAGTGCTGGCCGCAGCTCAACGAGAACAGGGTGATGAAGATGCTGCGCTTGAAACTCTTATCGAGTGGCATGCGCGGGGAGGGCATGATCCTGATACGCTGCAGAGTCTGGCCGCCGATCTGACTGTGGCCGAAAGAGATGATGAAGCCATCGCGGTTCTCGAATCATTGAACTGGGTCATGCCTTACGTGAGTGATGAACATGCCCAATTGGGTAATCACTATCTGGCCAAAGGTGATGCGCAGCGTGCCATTCGTGAATTCGATGCCTTGCTTGCCATGCGCGAAGATGATCCGGCACAAGCCTTTCTTGGCAAGGCGCGAGCCGCACTGCTACTTGACGACAGAGCGGTTGCTCGCCGACAAGTACTCAACGCATTGGAAAATTCCCCTTTTTATCGTCCGGCGCAAAAAATGTTGCTGGAATTAACCGGAGACAATCGTGACTGATTCAAGGCATTACAGCGCCGAAGCCGCAGAGCTTGTCAGCGAGTTTCGTCAAGTCACTCAACGTATCAGAAGTGAAGTGGGCCGAATCATCGTCGGGCAGGATGAGGTCGTCGAAAGCTTGCTTATTACCTTGCTTGTCGGTGGTCATTGCCTGGTGACCGGCATGCCCGGTACCGCCAAGACATTACTGGTCCGTACATTGGCCGATGCGCTCGGACTGCAGTTTGATCGCATACAGTTCACACCGGATTTGATGCCTACCGATATCACAGGTACGGATATCATTGAAGACGATGATGATGGCAAGCGATCCTGGCGTTTTATCCCGGGACCGATTTTTACCAATGTCTTGCTGGCTGATGAAATCAATCGTACACCGCCCAAAACGCAGGCGGCTTTGCTTGAAGCCATGCAAGAATATTCAGCGACTGTGCGTGGTACACAACATCAGATCAAAAAGCCGTTTTTTGTGCTGGCAACCCAGAACCCTCTGGAACTTGAAGGTACGTATCCACTACCGGAAGCACAGCTCGATCGTTTTCTGTTCAACATCATGCTCGACTACCTGCCACTCGAAGATGAATTGACCGTTGTTGAACGTTTTACTACCGATGCGCCGCCGGCACCGGTAAAAGCCTGTACGACAGCTGAGCAGGTACTGGCTTTTCAACAATTGACGCGGCAGGTCCCGGTGTCTAAGCAGGTGGGACGATATGCGGTCGAGCTGGTTCGGGCGACTCGCCCTGAGGATGTCGCAGCCACTGCCACGGTCAAAAAGTATGTGAAGTTTGGTGCCTCGGTTCGAGCCGCGCTGTTCATCACCTTGGCTGCAAAGGCGCGCGCCTTGATGGAAGGTCGCTACCATGTCACGACCGAGGATATTGATGCCTTGGCCGCTCCCGTCTTGCGCCATCGCGTCATGGTCAATTATTTCGCCGAAGCTGATGGTGTGACGATTGACGATATCTTGCGTGACCTTGTCGACCAACGAGCGGCTGCCTGATCTTGGCGGCTAACCCCAGACGTCTGTTAAAGCCAGAGGTGCTGGCACGCCTTGGGACGCTCGACCTTATTGCGCGCACGGTAGTCGATGGTGTCATGACCGGTTTGCATCGCTCGCCTAATTTTGGCTTCAGTCAGGAATTTGCGGAGTATCGTGCCTATAACGAAGGCGACGATCTGCGTTTCGTTGACTGGAACGTTTACGCTCGAACTGACAGAGCTTATATCAAACGATTTCGAGGCGAGACCAACACAACCGTGTTTGTTTTGCTCGATGCCAGTGCGTCCATGGCATTTGGTGAACCGACGACCAAGTTGCAACAGGCATGCTACCTGGCTGCATCCATTTGTTATATCGCAAGTCGTCAACATGACGCGATAGGACTGACGGTTTTTGACGAAGGCGTACGGACACGTCATGCACCGTCTTCCAAACCGGATGCCTTGATGCAGAACCTTGCATTGCTTGAACGTACGGAAGCGGGTAAAGGCACGGATCTGATAGCGGCACTCGATTCCCTGCATGCCGGAAGCCGACGCCGCGGCCTGGTGATACTCGTATCCGATCTCTACGCTGATCCTGATGCGGTGCTCTCGGCATTGCAGGCTCAGACACACAGCGGTCATGATATCGCCGTATTCCACGTGCATGATCAGGAAGAAGCTACGCCCACAGCTGGCAAGATACGCGCATTGAAAAGTCTGGAATCGGGTAATACCGTGGTTGTGGATCCTGATTTTCTGGCCGGCGACTATACAAAACGATTTACCGAACATTCAGAATCTCTTGAGTCAGCCTGTCGAAGAACCGGTGCTGACTATGTGAAACTCATGACGCATGAACCACTAGATTCAGCATTACACGCTTATTTGCAATTTCGTGAGAGGCGTGGTCGATGAGCTTGCTTGCACCATGGTTTCTGTTAGGCCTGGCGGCCTTGTTTGTACCAATCGTATTGCATCGATTCAGTCATAGCGAACCGGAAGAGCACAGTTTTCCGTCCACGCGATTTCTTGACGCTACGCGTCCGCCTGTGTCGCGTAAACGCAGACTTCGTTACCGTACGTTGTTTTCACTGCGTAGCCTGTTTCTATTGTTGTTATGTTTGTTGTTTGCGGGACCGTACCTGCTTCGAGAACTTGGCGCGAGCGATGCCAAAGCCTTGCAGATCGTGGCACTGGATCAATCTTTGTCGATGCAGACGGGCGACAGGTGGTCGAAGGCAATCTCGCAAGCAAGCGATTTGCTTGAAGACTTACCCGTGAGTGATCGGGTGCAACTGCTAGGGTTCTCGCACTCGGTGTCGCGCTACACCGCCGAGAATGTACCAGCGCAGGATGCCATCGACTTGATGAATTCGATGCAAGCTGGACAAAGTGCTGCGGACTACGGTCAGGTCATGCAGCAGATAGATCGCCTGGCGCGAGAATCATCACTGCCGGTAAATGTTGCGGTGATCACTGACACACAACGTAACAGTCTGCCCATTCAGTTAAACGCCTTGTTCGCACCAGGTATAGCGTCTCTCAAGGTCATCGACGTCAGTGAGGACGACGCGGTCAATTACTCGATCAGGGCGCTGGCGCAGGTGATTGATTCTGTGTTTGTCGAACTGGACCTGACAGTAAGTGCGAGTGTCTCGCAGAATACCTCGGCGAGCGCCTCTGGGAATGCCTCTGGGAATGCTTCGGATTCGACAAGTGAGCTCGGTTCGGTTAGCCGCACACTGGTGATTTCGCATGATGGTGAGGAACTGGAACGCCGGCTTGTCGACATCGAGCCCGGTAAAAGTGTTTCACTGAAAATCGCCAACTTATCGTTGCCTGAACGATTACCTGCGGTGTTCACTGTCGAGCTGGAAGAGCAGGATGCACTCGAACTGGATAACGCTATCGATGTTGTCGTTCAACGCAATTCGTCTTTGGAAGTTGGCATGATTGCAACTGGCGCAGATGCACGCGCGGCGGATGTGTTTGTATCCACGGCCATCGAAACTGACCGACTGGCGCGAATCAATCGGAGTTCTTCCGTGGCACAACTGCCGGGTGATGTGCGTTATCTCATCGGTTTCCACGATCTGGCAGCAGGAGATGTACCGATCGATTTACAGAATGTAGTGGATCGTGGCGTCAGCACTCTTGTCATTCATAGCGGTGAGCCGGATGCCAGCAATGAAATAGCAACAGCACAAGGTGTGCGAGTTGTTGATGAGGCACACCCACTCGGTCTTGGAGATATCGATTGGAGTGGTGTGCGTATTTTCGGTGTCAGTCCCATGTCGATCCGAGAGGATGAAAACGTGCTACTGGCAACGCAAAACAATGAGCCACTGCTGGTCGAACGTCAGATTGGTAACGGTATCATGCTGTTGCTCAACGACAATCTGACAGCGAACGCGAGTAACTTTCCGTTGCAACCAGCTTTCGTTGTGCTGATGCAAGCTCTGGTGCGTTACTTTGATGCGAGCACATCGATCCCCGGCGAAGTTGCTGTTGGCTCACGCCTTTTTATGCCGCCCAATGTTCAAGTTCAAAACAGCTCGGGGCAGAACCTTGTCGATATCGCTTCAGCGACGACGGGTCAGGAAATCACATTTGACGAAAAGGGTGTCTATACCTTGTTCGATTTACAAGGTGAGCGCTTGTTGAATGTCAGTTTCGATCCTGCCGAGTCAGATCTGTCACGTATGGCCATAACCGAGGTGAATGCCTGGGAACAGCGTCATGTCCTGACTGAACAAACCGACGCCAGCACTGTCGAAGCACCTGAGAGAGCATTGACGGCTGCTGCCAGTGTCAATGACAGCTTGCCAATATCACGTTATTTGCTGCCTCTGCTGGTGCTGGCCCTTATACTGGAGTCATTGTTGGCTAATCGACGCCTACACGTCAAGCGAGATGGGTCATGAGCGAACCCGGGTATGCACAGGCGCGCTTTACGCGTTACATAAGACAAGCAAAGCGAAGAGAAACATGGCGCTTGCTTCTGGTTTTCCTGCTTTGTGTTGTCGCAGGACTGATCGCGGTTACTGCGGTCGGCAGTTTATTGGGTATCCATCGCGGATTCTCCGACACATTTACAACCGGTGTCAGAGCAGCATTATTTGCAACGCTTGCATTGTGCGTGATCTTCCTTTTATGGCGCCCGATCAGCAGGCTGTCCAGCGATGGCGGAGCATCACTGATTGAATCGTCAGATGCGGCATTTGATGGTCGTGTTCAAACGTTTGTCGACACAGATCGAAATCAACCTGATCATGCGTTTCTGCCGCTGCTGGCACGGGATGGTTTATCAGTGGCAAAGCGGGTGCCGGTATGGCGTATTGTTTCGAGCAGCGCATTGCTGTGGCCTATAGCCATCGTTGCGGTTTTGTTGGCAGGTGTGACCGGTTTTTTTCAAAAAGCGCCAGAGAATATGCAGAATGCAGCCTTGCATATCTGGTGGGGGTGGAAAAATGAAACCCTGGTGCAAGACCGACAAATAGCAGTATTGCCTGGTGATATCGAGTTGTTGGCTGGCGAGAATCTTGAGATTGAGGTTGAACTCACGGGATTCGCACGCGAAGAAGTTGCCTTGAACGTTCGCTCCAGCGATGAAGAGTTCAGAAACACGGTTATCCCCAAGTCCCCTGATGGCCGGTTTCGCTTTACGATTTTTCGTGTCTCGGAACCGATCAGCTACTTTGTCGATGCATCGTTTGCGCAAAGTGAAGAGTACTCGGTATCAGTACTGCAGCCGGCGAGATTGCAACAGATCGATGCGATTTACACCTATCCGGAATGGACGCGGCTGGAGTCCTATCAAAACAAGGATGCCGGTGATCTTTCAGCCGTTAAAAATACCCGTGTGGAATTGAGCTTTGTGCTTGATCGCGAGATGCAAGACGGTGCGTTGCGGGTCGGAGATTCCATTGTCCCGCTGAGTAACGAGGGCAGTGTGTATACAGCCAGCCTGTTGATGACTAACGACAGTCAATATCAGCTGGTGGATCGCATGCTTGATCGAGAGGTACCGATAAGTGCTGAGTACGCTATTTCCATCCGTGGAGATGAGGCGCCCGAAGTACGAATTGTAACGCCGGGTCGTGATGTCAGTGCGTCGCCAATCGAAGAATTGCAAGTCAATATTGAAGCTAAAGACGACTTTGCCATCGAGTCTGTCGAACTTCTGTTTTCGGTAAATGCTGGTCCCTGGCAGTCGGTTGTACTACCGCCAACTGAATTGAATTCCCATACTTTCTATCTTGAGTCGATGGGGACTTTACCTGTGGACACAGCCGTTTCTGGGGAATCAGGGGGCTCTGTTGATTCCGGTAGCGCAGTGCCAGGCGATGGTATTGCGATGGAACCCGGCGATCTGATCAGCTATTACGTCAAGGTCCGTGATCATGACAGTGTGGCCGAGACAGACATGCTTCTGGTTGATGTGCGACCGTTCGAGCGCCGGTTCTCGGAAGGTGAATCGGGCGCTGGCGGCGGTGGTGGTGGTGGTGCCGCCAACGAGGGCAGTGAGATATCCCGGCGTCAAAAGGAAATTCTGCTGGCAACCTGGAATCTGCAAAGAACAACGGAAGCCGCTGATGGCGATACCAGCGGACTTGAAGATAATGCGAGTCTGTTGTCGCAGCTGCAGACAACATTGGCAGAACAGGCGCTGACCTTGGCTGATCGTTCCGAAGCGCGTGATCTTGTCGACCAAGGCGAAGAGATTCGCCAATTTGTCGATTACTTGCGGGAGGCTGCTGAAGCGATGACGCCGTCGGCTGATGCTCTCGATTCCCTTGCATTTTCCGATGCGATACAACCGCAACAACGCGCCTTGCAGTTACTGCAAAGAGCAGAAGCCTTGTTCGCCGATATTCGCATGACGCAACAAGAAGGACAGGGCGGCGGCGGACAACAGTCTGCGCAGGATATGGCGGAAATCTTTGAGCTGGAAATGGATCTGGAAAGAAGCCGTTATGAACAGCCAGATCGAGGCGGTAATAGCGCTCAACCGGATCAACTTGACGATATATACAAACAGCTCGAAGAGTTGGCTCGCCGGCAACAGGAAATCGCTGATGCTCAGCGCGAGCAGTCGATACCGGCGCCTGAAGAAAAATGGCGGCAACAACAGTTGTCTCGGGAACTGGAAGAACTACGCCAGCAATTGGAAGAACTGGAGCGCAACGCTCAGAATCAGGAGGGTGAGGACGCTCGTCGTCTGGAAGAGGCTGCAGCCGAATTACGCGAACGAATCGAAACTGCGCAACAAGCATTAGATGAATCGCAGTCAGACGAATCCTTACCCGGTGAATCTGCAAGTGGGCAGCAAAATGCTCAATCCGACGAAGCGGGTGAGATTGGAGAAACAAACGAAGCGGGTGAAGTCAATGAAGCCAGCAACAATGCTGCTTCTGCCGCGGAAGATGCAAGTCGTGAACTACAAGATGCATTGCAGCGTCTTGATGAAGTTCGCACAGCAGAACTCGAAGCGGGACTTGACTCCGCCTTATCAGAAGCGGACCAACTGTTACGCGATCAGCGTTCGGCAGAAGAAGAAATTCGTAATGCCGTGGAAAAAATATTGCGCGATCGTAGAGCAGGTAACTTCACACGTGGGCTCTCTGATGAAGACATAGCGCGACTGGCTGAGGAGAAGCGCGAATTGCAGGAAAATCTGGAAGCCTTGCGAAGTGATGTTGAAGATCTTAACGAGCGCTTTGGTGAACAAGCGAGAAACACCGGTGATGCACTCGAACAAGCACTGGACAGACTTGATGAAAGTCGAGTCAGTGAAATGCTGGGTATTGCCAGTGACGCCATTACCAACGGCTCGTTTGCGACCGTATTGCCAGGTGAAAGTCTGGTGACAAACTCATTGCGTGAGTGGCGAGATCGACTGAGCGAGGCGCGGGATGCTGCTTCCAATGAATCTCTGCAAGCGCCGCAAAACGAAGGAATACAGGTCGCCGATGCACTTGAGCAGTTGCAAGAATTGCGTGAGCAACTGGAAGGACAGCAAGGACAGCAAGGACAGCAAGGTCAGCAAGGTCAGCAAGGTCAGCA
>CAYULV010000022.1:0-2576 GCA_964445655.1 uncultured Granulosicoccaceae bacterium
CCACAGCGTTCATACCTATCAGACTGCCATCGCCAATCGTGCAGCCATGCAGCATCACCTTGTGCCCGACAGTCACTCGCCTGCCAATCGACAATGGCGCATCGTCATCGACATGCAACACCGCACCATCCTGAATATTGCTGCCCTGGCCGATCTTGATCAGCGCATTGTCGCCACGCAGAACCGCATTGAACCAGATGCTGACTTGATCATCGAGTTCGATATTTCCGATCAGCATGGCGCCAGGCGCAATAAAACAGGAGTTCGGAATGTTTGGCGCCTGCCCAGCTAGCGAATAGACCATTTTCGACCCCGGATGTGTTTGACCTGACCCGATCTTAACGCAGACGGGCATCACAGTTCGAACGTGAATCAGTCCTCACTATCACCGATTAGCGGAGACGAATCGCAATCAGACCCTGCTCAGGGCTTCAGAGCGAGGCTCGGAAACCCGATACCAACATTAGTAATAGCATTGGCGGATTCCGATGAGTCATACAGAAGTTCTTGATCAGTCAGCGATGACAGCTGACACGCAGTCACATCAGCGTAAGGTCGCAAATGCGGTCTGGCAGCCGTTTCTGCAATTCAAATTGTTGATGTACATGCTCGGCTCCACCGCACTGGTGGCGATCCTGCTGGGCGCGTTTCTGTATTTCGCCTTCAGCGACCTGATCGGCATCTTCACCGGCAAGGCCGACCCGAGTTCCTACTACGGCGAGATGATCGAAATTCAACTTGTCCATCTGTTTCGCTACTGTGGTGCCTTGTTTGTCCTGTATATCCTGTTGCTGGCCGCCGTGTGCGTCGCCTATACACACAAGTTGCTCGGACCCATGCGACCGTTTTCTCGCCATGTTGAAGCACTGTCAAAGGGTGACTACAGCAGCCGCGTAGTCTTGCGCAAGGGAGATCTTGACAGTTACATCGAATACGCTGATCGATTGAACGAACTGGCAGTCAGTCTCGAGATGAAAGAAAAAAACAAGTAATCTCAAAAAAAGAAATTACGAACCAAAGGCCCGCTTTCGCGGGCCTTTTTCGTTGTACCCTGACAGCCTTCTAACAATATGGTGTCTGGCGTGTTTCTGATTACCCGACTCGATCATTTGGTTCTGACAGTGACTTCCATCGACGATACCGTCGACTTCTATTCAAATGCACTGGGCATGGTGGCAACCCGATTCGGCGATGGCAGACATGCGCTGATGTTCGGTCAGCAAAAGATCAATCTGCATGAAGCCAAACATGAGTTCGAACCCAAAGCCCGCCACGCAGTACCTGGCTCAGCTGATCTTTGCCTGATAACAACTGCCCCTATGCTCGAGGTGATCGAACATCTCGAGAAGATGCAGATAGCTATTGAACAGGGCCCTGTTGAACGCACTGGCGCATTGGGACCAATCGAGTCAGTCTATTTTCGTGACCCGGATGGAAACCTGATTGAGGTATCACGATACCTGGAGTAATAATTTCAACTCCCGTGCATCCCTCGCGCTACCGGATCAGAGGCCAACAATTTCTTACGTCTCGATTCACGATGTACTGTGTATATGGATGCCAACACGATAATACCGGCGCCGACCCAGGTCGCAACGCCAGGTAACTGGCTGAATAGAAGCCAGCCAAACAAAGTGGCATAGATAAGTCGCACATAATCGAGCGATGCCAGCATTGATGCCTCACCAAACTTGAACGCATAAATATTGGCTTTTTGCGCAAAAAAAGAAACAAAGCCAATGGCTGCGAGGATCGCCCACTCTCTCGGAGTCGGTGGCACCCAGTTCAGAATCGCTGGCACGATCATCACAATCGCCACACCGACGGCCTGAAACATCAGGATGGTATTGGGCGAGTCAGAACGCGATAGCAAACGAATGATCACCATGACAAAACCCGCGCTGGCAGCGCCAATCACCGCCATCAGACCATAGACCGAGAAGCTTTCTGTGCCTGGGCGTAACATGATCAGAACGCCCATGAAGCCAATCGCCACCGCCGACCAACGATAGACCCCAACGGTTTCCTTCAATACGATGACCGCGAATATCGTGACAAAAAAGCTCTTGGCAAATCCGAGTGCAGTTGCCTCGGCCAATGGCATATGAATGATCGCTGTGAACCCACACAACATGGCGATCAGTGCAAAGAGTACACGTGTCAACTGGAGATCAATTCGCTGGGTTCTCACCACGTCCGGAAAATGCGTGACAAGTACCGGCAACAGCATGATCACCATGCCTATTTGACGAACAAAGAGAATCTGAGTGACCGGTAGTCGAGAACCGGCAAGCTTGATGAGCGCTGCCATCAAAGCAAAACCAAAGGCCGCTATCATCAGGATCAAAGCACCTTTGACATTATCGGGTAATGTGCGAAATTGAATCAAGTAAGCGCCTCAGGATCAATTTCGCAGCTTACACTAATGTGGACAACACTGAACGAGACACGAGTGTGTTCGCAATACCTGACGCTAAAGGTATTGGCCCTGAACAGATACTAAGGCCTGCACATTTACCCACCCATGCTGCAACCGCAATCGACCATGCCAGCATCAAGAGACATCAAACGACATC
>CAYULV010000022.1:2676-16620 GCA_964445655.1 uncultured Granulosicoccaceae bacterium
AACGACATCCAACGACATCCAACCAAGATAGTAGCTTGAGTCAGTTATCTGCAGGAACGGTTGATTGCGTTGATGGATCACCCACTATAACGGTCATCTCACGTGTCGATTTCAAAGATGCATCTTCGGGGTGGATGACAGTGACACGAAACCGATGTTGCCCTTGATCGCTGTTACCCGTTGGCCAAAAGAACGTTCGACTGCCGTCTAAATTCACATCGAAACTAGCGTTAGGCGGTAGCCTGTCAATACGAATGATGGGCGGTAGCTCATGGTCATGTTCTGGGGCTACTTTTATCGTCAATACCTTTCCGGCACTGACAATATGCGTGGCAATCGGTCCAAGCGTCGGCGCCCGGCGCGAACCGCCTCCGGCACTCACAGCAGAGCGATCCGTGTTTGCGGCAGCAAGACTTACTGACTGGCTCTCGCGATTTCCGCCAACGTCGCGAACTTCAATTTCGATGTCTCGTTCAAACAAAAGATTCGGATCGTATTGGTCCATCGCTCGAATAGTTAAAGCATGACGACCCACATCCTTGACCTGTGGCTGCCAATAGACGAGAGACCAGCCGTCTCCGACATCTGTCATGACGGCCCCCGAAGGCAAAGCCACACCAATCAAGATGGGCGGCTCACCGGACCTTGAACGCCCGCGCAAGAAGAACTCCCACTTGCTCCCCACTTGAATATGCACTGTACCGGTAGGCGCGATCGTGGGAGCAAGAGGGTTCTCGGACCCAACCGAGCTCTGTGCTTTGTCGGCATCACCCGATTCCAAGCCAACCGCAGTCAATACACTCTGGTCTGCATACGTTATCGATGCCGAAAATAACAGGCTCATCAGCAGACTTGGCAAGCGTGAGCTCATGCTACTTGGACCACAAACTTAGAAACACGCAAAACTTAATCATGAGCATTTGCCGGAAACGGAGCGCAGATGGTAATCAGGGAGTTTTTGGCGGTCAATCAAACGTTGAAAACTGTATGCTCATAGCGCCCGACGAAATGTCAGATTCCAGCGATATGCACCAAACTGGGGATCAGTCGCGGCTTTTAATTTGCGCACACCGTGATAGTAACGCCTTGCAAGGCCGCCGAATACAACAACATCACCATCTTCGAGATCAATGGCTGTCGAATTACCGCGCCGCTCGGCCCCAATGATATAGAAACGAGCCGGAATGCCGAGCGAAACCGAGACGATAGGCTGCGAGAAATCCTGCTCATCAGAGTCCCGATGAGCGCCCATCTGGGTGCCGGGTGAGTAACGGTTGATCAGGCAGGCATCAGGGCGGAAATTCGCAAAGTCGGCCGTAGCCGCGGCCTCAGCGGCCATACTGCTGAATACTTCTGGCATTTCAGGCCATGGCCTCCGAGTGAGAGGGTCATCAGTGGCATAGCGATAACCGCGTCGATCCGACACCCAACCCACCTTCCCGCAATTGGTTTGTGACACCGACATTTTAAATCCACGACCGGTTTCCATCTGGCGTAACGGCGCCGCGTCAACAATCGCCATCAAATGGGGTAACAACAGACTCGAATCTGCATAGCCTTTCATCAGGTATACCCCGGGAAGAACTGGATTCACGTCGCGGAATAGATCTCTCATACACAGTTTCGCTATATTCCTACCCTAATTCGGGCAAAATAATTGCCCTCACATCCAATTTAGACCATCTTCCTGTCATGTCGACGGATCAGCTGCCCGACGAGCTCGTTGACCATCTGTGTCGTCACAGCACGCTCAATGCGTCTGAGGCGACACGACTGGTCATTGAGGTGCTCGCCTTCTATCACGAGGCGCCTGCAGATTTCATCCGCCGGCGACACCATGAGTTACAAAAAACCGGATTGAACAATTCGACGATTTACCAACGCCTGCAGGAAGAGCTCGCCAGCTATCGGTTCACAGCTGAACCGATGACCGAGCGACAAATCCGGCGGACCATCTACGGATAACCAGGAAGCGCTGCATCATGTGCGGGATTATCGCCTATACGGGTTCGAAATCAGCCGGACCAATATTACTTGACGGACTCAAGCGCCTTGAGTACCGAGGATACGATTCCGCCGGGCTGGCGTTGATTGCACGCAAACGTCTGCGCCACTACAAGTCGGCGGGCAAGCTATCGATGCTCGAAGCGCAGCTGCCACCAAGCTTGTCAGGCAACTGTGGCATTGGCCATACTCGATGGGCAACACATGGCGCACCAACTGACGAGAATGCGCATCCTCATCTTGACAGCTCCGAACGCATAGCTGTGGTCCATAACGGCATCATCGAGAATGCCGACATTCTCAAGCAACGCCTGATCGATCAGGGAGTGGTGTTTGAATCGGAGACCGATACCGAGTTGTTCGCTCATTTGATTGCAATGGCAAGTGGCAGTCTGATTGAACGCACACGTGAAACACTCGCGATGGTACAAGGCACTTATGGACTTGCAGTGGTTGACAGCGAATCGCCAAAGACCATTGTCGTGGCTCGCAATGGCAGCCCTGTCATTCTAGGTATCGGTGACGGGGAAATGCTCGCCGCTTCTGACATGTCGGCACTGTCTCGATATACACGCGAGATCGTTCATCTTGACGATGGTGAGATCGCTGAACTATCACCTGATGGCTTTTCTGTAACGACTCTCGACGCAGCGCCGAGTGAGAAAACTCGAACAACCTTGCAGGGAGCTGCGGAAGACTATGACAAGGGCGGTCATGCGCACTTTCTACTAAGAGAAATACTGGATCAACCGGAAACCATCGAGCGCACCCTGCGTGGACGTATCGATCATCGTTTCTCAACCACTCATCTCGGTGGGCTTAACCTGCAAGCAAGAGATCTGCTGGATACCCGACGCATCAAGATACTCGGCTGCGGCTCGGCGTTTTATGCTGGCATGGCAGGTGCGCACATGATTGAAGAGCTGGCCAGAATTCCGTGCGATGCTGAAGCGGCCGCGGAGTTTCGTTATCGCAATCCGGTGATCGAGAGCAATACCTTGTATATCGTTGTCAGCCAGTCAGGTGAAACGTTTGACACACTCGCCGCCTTGCGCGAAATTCGACGCAAGGGTGGATTTGTTCTCGGCATTGTCAACAGCGTTGGCAGCACGATAGCCAGAGAGGTTGATGGCGGAATCTATATGCATGCCGGACCAGAGGTCTCAGTAGCCTCAACCAAGGCCTACACCAGCATGCTGACCGTTTTCGCCTTGCTGGCGGTGATGCTTGGGCGATTGCGAGACGTATCACCACAACGCGGAGCTCATCTTGTGGAGTCACTAGAAGCATTGCCCGCTGCTGTTGCATCAGTACTTGAAAACCGGGAACACGTTGAGAAAATAGCCAACAAAATAAAATCCGCTTCCAGTGCGTTCTACGTTGGTCGTACCGCAGGCTTTCCTGTAGCCCTCGAAGGCGCGCAGAAGCTCAAGGAAATTTCCTATATACATGCCGAAGCTTATCCCGCCTCAGAGCTCAAGCATGGCCCATTGGCGCTGGTAACCAAAAAAACTCCTTGTGTGGTCGTGTTACCCGAAACAGAGTTATTGAGAAAGACATTATCCTCACTCGAAGAGATCAAAGCCCGCGGTGCACCCGTCATCGCATTAAGCGATGCCAGCGACACAAAACGTATTGGCGAGCTGGCCGATCATCTCCTGACCGCACCCTATATCGATCCGCTGCTACAACCCATCGTGCTGGGCATCAACTTGCAACTGCTCGCCTACTACACCGCGCTAGCCCTGAAACGCGATGTCGACCAACCCCGCAACCTCGCCAAAAGCGTCACTGTGGAGTGACAAATCGGGTCGGACCACGCCAAGCAGCTGATTATCTTGTAAAAAGGGCGAATTTCCAAACGAAATTCGCTCTTATACAGGCTGTTTTAACGCGTTCAAATAGCGATTAAGAAGGTGATACGGCGAGTTGTATTTCGTGCCGTACACATGAAACTCAGTCAGCGACCACGCCACACAGGATCACGTTTCTCGGCAAATGCCTTGGCCCCTTCCAACTGATCTTCAGAGCTATAAAGTTTGTCGACCGTCTGCAACTGCCTTTTGCTCACGCGGCTGAGCATGTCCTGAAAGCGCATGTCCTCTGCTTCACGCACCACTTCCTTGATAGCGGCGTAGACCAACGGAGGCCCGGAGGCGAGATGACGCGCGAGAGACCAGACCTCCTCGTGCAGATCATCAGGAGCAACAACAGACTTGAGCAAACCAAGGCGAAGCGCTTCATCTGCATCAAACCAACGTCCGGTCAACAACAAGTCCATAGCCACGTGATAGGAAATGCGTTTTGGCAATTTGATCGAAGCCGCATCAGCAACAGTACCGGAGCGTATTTCAGGTAACGCAAACGTCGCATTGTCGCTTGCTAAGATCAGATCGCATGACAAGGCTATTTCAAGCCCGCCACCACAGCAGATACCATTGACTGCACAAATAACCGGTTTATTAAGGTTGCCAAGCTCCTGCAAACCACCAAAACCGCCGATACCATAGTCGCCATCGACCGCGTCGCCATCCGCCGCGGCTTTCAAGTCCCAACCAGCTGAGAAGAATTTTTCGCCCTGTGCACGTAGTATGGCTATACGCAATGAATCATCATCACGAAAATCCATAAAGACTTCACCCATCAATCGACTGGTAACCAAATCAATTGCATTGGCCTTGGGCCGATCAATAGTCACTTCGAGAATCGTGTCTTCACGACGGGTCTGAATGGGGCCGGTATTCAATTCGATCATCGCAATATCTAACCTTTTATTGTTGAAGTGACGAGGTACAGCGTCGTCGATCAATTCAGTGGAAGATCACGCACGGCAATCAGAGCGTCGACCGCTACACATCGTTCAGGGGCACAGATCAATGGATTCACTTCGAGCTCGACCAGTCTGGGCCCGAGTTGCAAAGCAGCTTGCTGAATAGCATCAATGGCATCAAGCAAGGCACGTCGATCAACCATCGCCCCTCCTCGATAGCCACGAAGCCGCGCATTACAACGCAATGAACCCAGCATGTCATCAACTTCCGAGCGAGACACGGGAAGCAATGCCTGACACGCATCATCTAGAATTTCCGCATGAACACCGCCTGCCGCAATTGTCAGCACCAGACCGTGAACGGGATCCGGAACGACACTAACCAACAACTCCGCTACACCATCGGTAATTTGTTCCTCGATCAAACAACCGCCGTCACACTCAATATCACGAATGGCGCGATCAAGGCGACGGCGATCATCGATGTCGAGTTGAATGGCATTGACATCACTTTTGTGGGCAACACCCAATCCTTTTGCAACCAGCGGGTAAGACAACACTGGCGATGCCTTATCGAGTGCTCGGCTCAAACGTCTCGATGATCGAACATCAGCGAAAGACAATCGAACGCCTGTTGGTACGATACTTCCGTAACGAGCCAACCACCGTTTCGCCGCGATCTCATCAAGCAATCGATAGTTAGGTCGCCTCGATGCTTCTGCGGCATGGCGCCCCCATACATCGTCGCTCAATTTACGAGCACTACCTCGCTTGTTATCAACGAAACCAGATACGAGACGCAAACCTGTGACTGGTACCTCAGCTGTGTCTCCCAAAGAATACTCATTTAGCCAGACTGGTGGCGGCAAAGAACCGCCTGCTCGACGACCTAACCAGGCAGCCACCGACAGCGCAGTAAGTCCATCATCAACGCCCGACAAAGGGACGATATTAGCCGCAAGCAACTTGCGACTGACAGACTCGGGCAAATTTTCAGGCAAGGTCGCCATGACCGCTTGCAAACCATTGAATGTTTGCCCAGCTTTTATATAAGCATCCAGCGCGACATCCCACGAAGGCGCCTCGCAACGGTCAAGCCGCGGGAAATCCAGAATCAAAACACTGCTATCGAACGGGCCATTCATCGCGGCACTCATCATGGCAGTCATTGCATCCGAGTCGTTCCATATATAAGTGTGATAATCGAGAGGATTGGCTAAAGCAACGCGATTTCCCAACACCTCACGTAATTGATCGCGCTGAGGTGATTCGAGATCTGGGCACTCAAGCCCATGTCGCACAGCAGCATCGCCCAGCAGTGCAGCTTCTCCACCAGAGCAACTCATTGACACGAGACGTTTACCACTCAAAACGCCATAGGTATGCAATACCTTCAGCGTTTCAATCAAGACGTTGAAGCTATGTACTCTTGCAATACCCAACCTTTTCAGAAATGCATCGCCCGCCGCATCATCACCAGAAATCGAACGCGTGTGCGATACCAATGCAGCGCGCGAAGAGGCGGTCTCGCCAGTTTTAAGTGCGACGATCGGAATTTTTTTCTTATGGGCCAGAGCTGCAAGTGATTCAAAAGCACGCACATCCTTGAACCCTTCAATATGCAAACCCAAGGCGGTCACTCTATCGTCATCAAGAATTGCAGCTGCAAGATCTGCAAGGCTTGACTGTGCCTGATTACCCGCTGTCAACACATAAGCGATCGGCAAACCGCGCTGTTGCATGGTGAGATTGATGGCAATATTCGATGATTGGGTGATAAGCGCAACCCCACTATCGACTTTTCGACCACCATGTTGGTCAGGCCACAACATCGCACCATCGACATAATTGATAAAACCATAACAATTTGGACCAACCATAGGCATGTCAGCTGCGGCCTCCAACAACTTGGCCTGCAAGGCTTCAGCTGAATCATCTTCAGCAGCAGCCTCACTGAAACCAGAAGCGAAACAGATAGCACCACCCGCCCCACGCTTGGACAGCTGGTCGACAATCTCGACAGTCGCCTCACGATTGACGCCGATGAAACTTGCATCAGGCACACCTGGCAGATCATCAATTGTCTTGACGCAGGGAATACCAGCCATGGTGTCACGGCTCGGATGAACCGGCCATATATCCCCACCGTATCCATGAGCCTTACATTGCTCAATAACATTCTCAGCCCAGGTACCGCCAAAAACAGCGATGGAAGCCGGTCGAAACAAACGACGAAATCGATCGATCATAAATCAGGAACCCAAGGGTCTTAAGAGATCACGACTGATGATATGTCGCTGAATTTCACTTGTACCATCCCAGATACGTTCAACCCGGGCATCACGCCAAAAGCGCTCTAGCGGTAAATCGTTCATCAACCCCATTCCACCGAATATCTGAAGCGCGGCATCGGTAACCCGAGAAAGCATTTCAGACGCATATAGTTTCGCGCTGGCAATTTCACGGTTAGCCGGCAAGCCCTGATCAAGACGCCATGCTGCTGACAAAGTCAGCCAGTCTGCCGCATCAATTTCGGTAATCATATCCGCCAATTGAAAAGATACCCCTTGAAATCGACCAATAGTCTGGCCGAATTGCTTGCGTTCCGCCGCATAGGGCAAAGCCATTTCAAACACACGACGCGCACGGCCCACACACATCGCAGCCACAGTCAGACGCGTGCCATACAACCAGGTATTTGCCAGATCAAAACCACGATGCACCTCGCCAAGAATTTGCGCACTCGACAATCGGCAATCGGAGAAGGACAAGATACAGTTCTGATACCCACGATGCGATACCGACTCGTAGCCCGGCAAAATATCGAACCCTGGTGTTCCGCGGTCCACCAGAAAGCAACTGATCAATTTTTTCTCACCACGAGGGGTTTGTTCGACACCGGTAGCGATAAACACGATGACAAAATCAGCGACGTTTGCATGCGAAATGAAATGTTTACTGCCATTCACAATCCAGTCATCGCCATCAGCAACAGCCGTGCACTTCATACCCCGTACATCGGAGCCTGCATCTGGCTCAGTCATAGCAAGAGCGTCAAACTTCTCACCTCGGGCAGCTGGCAATAGATAGCGTTCGCGTTGCGCCTCGTTGCACCCCATCAGAATACCGGATGGTCGACCAAAGAAATGATTTAACGCCATTGACCCTCGACCAAGCTCTCGCTCAAGCAGCGTAAAATCAAGATGCCCCAAACCACCGCCACCTACCTCCTCAGGTAAATTGGCAGCATAAAATCCAGCATCGATACACTTCTGTTTGATCGAATTTCCCAGCTCCGGAGGAACAACACCGCTTGTTTCAACAGCGTCCTCATGTGGATAAATTTCCTGTTCGACAAATTGTCTGACAGTATCAACAATCAGTTGCTGCTCTTCATTCAGTCCAAACTGCACTCGATGTTCCTCACGATGGAATTTCTGACGGTGCGCACGTCACACACCTGATTATCAGTGCAAGTCAGGACACGCCGTTATCGACTGGCGCACGTTTAGTCAATGCCAGGCGTTTTCGAACATCCTCAGGCCCGATGATATTCGCGCCCATGCCGCTCACGATATTTGCAGCTCGCTCCACCAGTTGCGCGTTCGTCGCGAGCTGCCCTTTGGCAAGGTACAGATTATCCTCAAGCCCCACGCGAACATTTCCTCCGGCAAGTACTGCGGCAGCAGCATAAGCCATTTCATCACGCCCTATCGAAAATGCGGAAAACTCCCAATCTTTGGGCATGGCATTGACCATCGCCATGAATGTATTCAAATCATTTGGTGCGCCCCAGGGAATACCCATACATAACTGCACGAGTACTGGAGATGTAATCAAGCCTTCATCAACCAGTTGCTGGGAAAACCACAGATGCCCAGTATCGAACGCTTCGATCTCCGGACGAACACCCAGTGCCTGAATCCGCTTGGCCATATCCCGCAACATGCCAGGCGTATTCACCATGACATAATCCGCTTCGGCGAAATTCATTGTGCCGCAATCGAGTGTGCAGATCTCGGGGAGACACTCAGCAACATGAGTAAGGCGCTCTTCAGCGCCGATCATGTCAGAACCTTTCTCGTCAAGTGGTAACGGCGAAGACGACGAACCGATCACCAAATCTCCACCCATGCCTGCCGTCAGATTCAGTACAACATCAACGTCACTATCACGAATACGATCCGTGACTTCGCGATAGTACTCGAGCTTTCGACTAGGCGCACCGCTGTCCGGCTCTCTGACGTGACAATGCACAATCGCCGCGCCAGCCTTGGCAGCGTCGATAGCGCTGCTTGCAATTTCCGCCGGACTTCGGGGTACGTGCGGCGACTTGTCTTGCGAGCCGCCAGAGCCTGTCACGGCGCAAGTGATGAATACATCGCGGCTCATGGTAAGTGGCATGTGAAATATCTCCTGAATTTGCCTGCGCACTCTAACAGCACCCTAGTATGCCCGCTTGTATGGCTCCGACAAAAAAACGTCTCTGACATGCGTCAGCCGAAACCTGCAACCGGGTGTAATCCAGTATAAAATCGACGAGTCCTTAAATGTTTGTATTTGACAGGAGTCGCCTCCCTTTGGCTAAGTACCCAACGATCACAGTGCGCAAGGCCAGCATTCCGGTTCTGCTTGTCAGCTACAGTGCATCGGTTCAAGCTGGCGAGCCTACCATCGACATCAATTCGATCAGCAATGATGCGTCGAATACAAGCGCCAGACTGAAAACTGTAGCAAACGCTGATCAGCAACCGCGATTTGTCACCGTTGCCAATGCTGGCGAGCAACTCAATCAAGACCACTATAAAGACGGCAAAATAAACCTCAACAAAGTCGGGTTTGGGCAGTTACAAGGGATTCTGGATTCATATGCCAAGCGTGATTGTGCGCACGAGGTGCAATCGTCCTGTCGCTGGAAAGTGTTGAAGCTGGAACGCACAGGTCGAGGTAGCGATGGCGAACAACTAAGCGGTATAAGTGCCGTCCTGCCACCCAAAGTAGTCAGCAAGCAGAACAGTCGTGAGCCTGATACCGCAAAGCCCGTTAAAGTCGCATCATCTTCTTCGCAACGCCATTCAACGCCAGCTGTGAAAGATGAGCCGCGCCCTGCCATTTATCAACCAACACAAATTGCTTCAGCAGTCGAGCAAAGGGTGGCGTCGTCAGAATGGATACAATCATTTAGCGCCCCTCCTCCTGATAAAACAAACACAGCCACTGCGGAGCTTGCCACACCTGTGGCAATAAATCTAACGCAACAAAGCGAAGTTCGCCTGCTCGTCGATGGTGATGAGAAAAATTCTGACATTCTCGATGCAGGGTACAACTTGCTGGATACAAGTTCTCTGCCCGAAGGTAACTATCCGATCGAGATTAAAGTGTCCAACGATCGCGAAGGGCAACGCATCATCCGTCAAACTTACGGACGTCGATACCTTGCTGCGCACCGACCCACGACTTCGTACGGTGTATTCCAGCGGGAACCAACAAACCGTCCTCAAACCAATGCGAAAAAAACAAGCGCAAATAATATCGCACTCAGCACTACAGTGATAACGTCACTCAATTCAACGTCACTTGGTTCCAGGCATGACATTTCTACCGAGACGTCAATAAGCTCGGCAAGTAATGCCTCGCAAACCGCAGACTTGATACTTGCGCGACGTGGCAATCAATATCAGCTAGCGCTCGATGGTGCTATCAGCAGTGATTCAGCGTTGGGCATGACCTTGCAAGCTGCTTACCTTGGCAAAAAAGTAACTCTTTTCCTTCAAGACACCGGGTTTGTACCAGCCCGAGAATTGACGGGCGACCCTGCGTTGGCAAAATTTCTCGGTGTCGCCAAACATTCGACAAGGACGAAACCTGTCTCGTATCAGGGTGATTTTATTTTTCCGCTCATACCTATCAGGCATCAAGATCCAACCAATGGACTGGTTGAATCACGAGCTCATTTCGCCAACCGTCTGGCTCAAGCACCCGGAGCCCATTCTAACGGTGAAAGCAACCTACACTTCCGCCTTCTCGACATGCGCGAGCTTGACGAAATACAATTGCATGCGAAATTTGAAGTGGAAATCAATTCATCGACAGCAAACCACCGTGTACTCCTGTCAGAATTGGAAATCGAAACACCATTTATCAATCTGGCTTGATCTACTCGCGTAAGACTGATCAGATCACTGACTGTTTTTTCGAAACACTTCTTTAGCGCCGATGTAAACGGCCTCGATTTGCACCTGCCGAATATCATCCAGCGTTGTCGGGTCATCTGACATGACAACAAAGTCAGCCAGCTTGCCTACTTCGATTGACCCAAGATCTGCTTCGAGACCATTCTGCCAAGCGGCATCGATAGTCATCGCCTGCAAAGCGTGGAGTATCGAAATGGATTCATCAGCCCCAACGACAGCACCCGACAATGTTTTACGTTGATTGGCGCTCCAGGCGACTTGAAACTGATCGATAGGCGTGACCGGTGCGTCAGTGTGCAAACTGAACCGTACCCCGGCATTTTTCGCCGACGCCAGTGGGCTTATAAAAGCCGTACGTTCCTCACCAAATAAAACCTGACGGTACCAGTCACCCCAAAAATATGTGTGGCTTGGGAAAAACGAGACACCCATCCCAAGCGCCGCCAGACTCTCCAGTTGATCTGGCTGAACGGTCTGACCATGCACAAGAATATGTCTTAAATCAGAATCAGGAAACTCTCGTTGCGCAAGTTCTACCGCTGTGATGATTGCATCGATGGCTGCACTACCATTGCCATGCAATGCCAGTTGCCTTCCTGCACGATGATAGCCACGTACAAGGTGTTGTAAAAGCTTAACGTCCATTGCAGCGCTGCCATTATCGCGAACACCATTTGTCTCTGTCAGGTAGGGCTCTCGCAACCAGGCGGTTCGCCCCTGGGGGCTTCCATCGACAATAAGCTTTATCGCACCAAGTCGAAATACCGACTCATCGTTCAACGTATCGCGCTCAAACAACTCCAGCATTGCCTTTTGACTTTCGAATTTATTGTGCGCCGGCCAAACAACAATGCGCTGCGGCAGAACCTTTAGGATCTGCAAGGCACGCAAGAGATAAATCATCCCCTTACCAGCATAACCATTCTGAACAGTGGTAACCCCAGCTGCAAGGTATTCGTCACGCGCCGACAACAGCACGTTGAACCATTTGGTTTTTGGTGTGAATTTAAGCAGATCAACCAAGGGCGGTGCGGCATGCTCTTGCAACAATCCGGTCAATTGGCCGGAGGCGTCACGTTCAACATGACCTTCGGGGGTAGATACAGAGAGTACCGAAATCCCCAGGACTTCGAGTGCTCTGGAATTCGCAACACCCATATGTCCTGAGCGATGCCAAAGATAAACCGGATTGTCAGGCGCTATGCGATCGATCTCCTGTCGAGTTGGATGTCGTTGGATATCCAATGATGAGTCATCGTAATTGAAGCCAATGATCCAGCTTCCGTCGGCTTGCTCGCCAACTGCCCGCTCTATTTGTGTCAGTAAGGATGACAGGGTATCCGTGCCACCTACCGGAGAAGGCGCGAGATCAATACCGAGTGTGGTAAGCCCTGACGAAGGGAAATGACTATGGGCATCGACAAAGCCAGGCAACAAGGTTTTACCTTGCAGATCAACAACACGAGTGCCATTGGGCATCAGCGACTGAATTTTGGCGGCACTACCTACTGCGACAATTCTGTCGTCTGCAACCAGAACTGCTTCAGCGCGCTGATTGGCCGCTGACATGGTAATAATACCCCCGTTAACGAAGGCGACATACGTCGACCCAGCCCCCACAAGCCAATAGAATGTGAGAACTAGGGCCGTAAACAATACGATCCTTTTCATGTTTTTTCAGACAGACTTTCAATACTGTACTGATGAAGCGCAGATGAGTTCACGGCGTAAAGTATCAGCTTTCGTATACTGGCCGTTGAAATAGAAGGGAGTTCCCCATGCCCGTCAAACGATACAGTCGTTTTTTACCGACGCCGTCAAGTTTTCTTGTCATTGTATTACTCGCAGTAGCGGCGAATCCGGCAAACGCCCAGAATCTTCCCGACACTGAACCACCGATTATCGAGATTGAAGCGCTGGGAGAAAGCGTCGCCGATAATACACAAGTTTTTGCAGCGCAAATCGCTGAAGACCGTGTTCTGCTCGACGCCATCCTGTACTTTCGGCGCCAGGGACAAGCGGCATTTACCGGCGCTGAGATGAGTCCGATTGGCGATACCGGCTACTACAGTGTATCGATAGACACCGACCCCAACGACCTTCGCACCATCGAATATTATCTTCAGGCACGCGATCAGTCCGGCAATCGTACGGTTAGCGGCTTTGCTTTTGACCCCTTTCAACGTCAACTCCTGCCTGCCTCCTCGCGTATCGTGCAAAACGGAATCTCAAACGATCCGGTAAGTTCAGTCGCTGACAATTCACCCGAGCCGTTCACCCCCATCTACAAACGGTCCTGGGTACAAATCGCAGTGGGCGTACTTGCACTAGGTGTGCTTGCCAGTGCCGCTGGCGGCGGTGGCGGCTCATCCGACGACGATACCCAAAGCATCCGACTTAACGTCCCCGAACCAAATCTGTAATCGACATGCTAAACGTGAACATCCATAAGGTAATGGTTATGGCATCGTCCCTTGTTCTGGGCGCATGCGGACTCGATTCAAATTCAAACGCCAATTCTGTAGTGCAGATGGCGACCCCTTCGGTAATACTTCAGGCACGAGCTGTCGACCCAACTCAAGTTCGACCGATCGTCACGCTTTCCAATGGACAAAGTGTCAGGATGAGCCGCCTTGAAGATGGCTCCGGCAGTTGGACAGGCACCGTATCGGTTCCGACTAATCAAAGCTATGTGGTGACGGTGTTGTGGGTGGAAACCATTCAGTCACGTGAGTTACAACTTCTCCGACTTGACCAAACGATTACCGTAACACCAGACAACAGCGAGTTCTCACTCGACGCTTCGCGTTATAGCAAAAACCTGGATGACGACGGTGACGGCGCGACGAACCTCGATGAAAGGATCGCCAATACCGACCCTTTCTTCAATGACGGCGAACAGATTGCTGGAGAGCCATCGGTTCCTGACGATCCAACTCCCGTCACACCATTAGAACCCGTCGATCCTCCAGCCGA
>CAYULV010000022.1:16720-24634 GCA_964445655.1 uncultured Granulosicoccaceae bacterium
TTCCTGACGATCCAACTCCCGTCACACCATTAGAACCCGTCGATCCTCCAGCCGATCCAGCCGATCCAGCCGATCCAGCTGATCCAGCTGATCCAGCTGATCCAGCTGATCCAGCTGATCCAGCTGATCCAGCCGATCCAGCCGATCCAGCCGATCCAGCCGATCCAGCCGATCCAGCTGATCCAGCTGATCCAGCTGATCCAGTCGATCCAACCGTAGATGTTTTTATCCCTCGAATAGCCGAATCTTTAGCGCCTGAAATAGACGGACTTGGCGTCACAGTGGACGCGAATGGGCTGTTTACTGGTGAGTGGGCGGCTGCGGCCTATTTAGGAACCTCCGGTGCGCCCCTTAGAATCAGCAACCTGATGATCGATAATGGCACGGATGAGCCTGATGAAGACAATGTCGTCGAGTACCGCAAATGGGCGGCCATGCATGATGGCAGGTACCTGTATATCGTTGTGACTGTCGAAGATAATGGCGCGCGGCTCAGAGATTCCGACGACCTCGTTTGGCAGGACGATAGCCTGGAAATATATATCGATGGCGACAACAGCAAACTGACGTCTTATGACGGTGTCGATGACTTTCAGTTTACCTTCCCTGTACGCGGCACTGGCGGCAGCAAGCAAGCCGTAAGCGGCGGCGAGACGATAGGTCGATTCAATCCACTCACTGCCAATATTGATTTCGTCACCGGCCCCGGAGTAGGACCAAGAGGGCTGCGACGCGCTAATTTCGAACAGGATGTCTATGAAGTACGCATCGAGCTCGATTCGGTGGGTATTGCGGTCAATCAGCCTTTTGGGCTTGAATTGCAAATCAATGACGATGACGATGGCGAGCTACGCGACGGTAAATGGGGTTGGCATCATCCGCCACGGCTAGACATCAATGTCGACGAGACCTTTCTAAATCCTTCAATAATGGGTACAGCACGACTTGACTAAGTCGTGCTCTACACGAGTGCTTACTCTTTTCAAAGCGCCGGTTTTGCCGGCGCGAGTAACATGCTCTTGATTCGCTTTCGACTACTGGACTGCGCGAGAACAACCGCATCAATTCCGTGTATGTCTCGCAGTTTAATATCAGCGCCGGCTTCCAGTAAAATCGCAACCAAATCTGTGTGACCGCGATTCACGGCAACCATCAACGCTGATCGCCCAAGCTTGTCCTGTACGTTTACATCGACACCTTCATCTATCAGAAATTTGACAACACGGACGTAGCCTTTCTTGCTCGCTTCAACAATCGGGTAGCTGGCATCCCCGATCACACCATTAATTTTTGCGTCCGCCGAGATAAGGTACTGCGCAATAACAGGTTGCTCTAGTGATATTGACGCAAGCAGTGGAGAACGCCCATCAACGTCTCTACTATCGACATTAGCGCCAGCTTCGATCAATGCACCCACCATCGTTACGAGCGATGACCGCGGCGCCGACTGAATGGCACGAAGCAGTACATCATCATTTTTTGCGAACTGAAATTTTTCCGTCCGCGAAAGAATATTGACTAGATCCGAGCATCCGCTCTTGACCGCTCGATCGAGATGACTGATGCCGCCGTGGCTACTATTAACATGTAACGAATCATTTTCACTAAGCATCGATTCCATTTGAGTAGAGTCGCATTCTCTGACAGCCAGGGCAAAACGCGCCTGTACTGCTCTCTGAAAAACCGCTTTCGTACCGATGTATCGAGTTAATGAGGTTGAACATCGTGGCTTTTGCGTATGGTAAGACAAGGGAAGCCCGTCAACCAACGCTTCAGCGTCAAGCTCGCTTTCTTGCTCGAACAACGTCGCGATTCTGAGTACATGACAATCGCTTGCAGCATTACGAAGCTCGTGGTAATAGTTCTGCAACTGCATTTCTTGTTCAAGCAACTGGTCGCTCGTCAGAGCCGACTGCTCCAACGCACCAGCAAGTTGCGGGTTCAATCGAGCGGAGATCTGTACGACAAAGCGATTACCACCAAGCTCCTGATCCTTGGCGATTGCATAGTCAAGTGCTGTCAATCCATGGTAGTCAGTTCGCGTCAGCGATGCCCCAAACCCAAGAAGTAACTGCACCACTTGCTCATTGCCGCTGTTGATCGCAACCATCAGAGGTGTCTGCCGTTCATCATGCGGGAGCGCTTGATCAACTCCCGCCCCCGCATTCAAAAGGCGCTCAACAATTGGAAGCGAGCCAATCTTGGCAGCCCGCATCAACGGTGTATTGCCATGAATCACGGCGCTGCTATCAGCGCCGTTTGCTAGAGCGGCATCCAAGCCCGCAAGATCTTGAATGGCGATCGCCCGCATCATTCTGCTGTCAGCATTTGCCGTATCAAAACGACACGCGGGTTTGATTTTTTGCAGAACTTGCGACTCGATCGAGTCACTGGAGCATTCCCAGGTCATGGCACCATTTGAAACACTGACCGTTGGCGTAAAAACCATTGATCGCGTTCCTTCCTGATCATCAAACTCGACGAAAATGTGCCCTCCGCGTTGGATGGCGATCTGCTTGACATCCGTGCCATACAGACTTCTTGGAGGTTGAACTCCAGCCTGAGCATTGTCGTGGGGCATGACGCCATGCTTGGCGTGATAATCGGATACCCGCAACTTTACCGTAGAGACGAGAGAAAACGCCTCCGACAAGCCAGCGGCCTGAACAAAACGGCTGTGCGAGTGCCGGCTGTGTATAGCCCCTACTCCAGTGACAGCCATGGCTATCAAGATTATGAGGAGTTTCACGCTGTTTTTGCTCTCGCGATTTTCATCATAGGGCTGTCAAAATCAAAGCCGGCCGTACAAATTGCAAGCAACTTGTGTTCAAACTGGAACTGGCACCTAAAATCCCTTGTCCCATACATTGCGTATCGGCTGACAAGGCCTCACGCTTAGTGATCACGCCACATTTTCGACAGGCCAGAACACAGTTGTCCCCTTTATACTGTACGAAAAGTTAGCCAGCGCCACAAACATCTCCCGAGGAGTGCGAGACACCTATGAACATGCCGGTCAGCCATCCTGCTTTCGAGCATATCCGCAGCGAGCACATCCGCTCTCTGGACATCGATCTGCACGAATTTCGTCATATTGAGACAGGCACTCCACATGTCCATCTGGCAGCCGACAATCCAGAGAACGTGTTTCTGGTTGGGCTACGCACCATCCCCACCGACTCCACCGGTGTGGCGCATATTCTTGAGCATACGGTTCTGTGTGGCAGCGAGAAGTATCCGGTCCGAGATCCATTTTTCATGATGATTCGGCGGTCATTGAACACTTTCATGAACGCTTTCACCTCCAGCGACTGGACGGCCTATCCCTTCGCAAGCCAGAATCGCAAGGATTATTTCAATCTCCTGGACGTCTACCTGGACGCAGTGTTTTTTTCCAGGCTCCATGAGCTGGATTTCGCCCAGGAAGGCCATCGTGTGGAATTCGAAAAACCAGATGACCCATCGAGCCCATTGGTGTTTAAAGGTGTTGTATTCAACGAGATGAAAGGTGCCATGAGCGCGCCGACCAGCTTCTTGTGGCAAACGCTCACCAAGCATCTGTTTCCTAACAATACGTATCACCACAACAGTGGCGGTGACCCGGAAGCAATACCCGATCTGAGTTACCAGCAGCTGAAAAATTTCTACGACACCCACTATCACCCTTCAAATGCCGTACTGATGACATATGGTGATATTCCTGCGCAGGAGCTGCAGGGGCGTTTTCAATCACAAGTCTTGAGTCGCTTCAAACCACTGGACAGAACCATTTCAGTTGCCGATGCAAAACGCTATCACTCTCCAGTGCGCGTGGAAGAAGCCTATGCAACTCAGGAAGCCGATACCAGCGACAAAACCCATATCGTTGTCGGGTGGCTACTGGGGAGCAGCGTCGATCTTGATCAGCGGTTGCGCGCGCACTTGCTGTCCAGCGTATTGCTGGACAACAGTGCCTCACCCTTGATGCAAGCTCTCGAGAAATCGGATTTGGGTACATCTCCTTCACCCTTGTGCGGGCTTGAGGACAGCGCCAAGGAAATGGTCTTTGCCTGTGGACTTGAGGGTTCGAATCCAGAGCAAACGGAAGCGGTCGAATCGCTGATACTGAACACACTTGCAGACGTTGCCAGCAATGGTGTGCCGCAAAGCCAGGTAGAAGCCGTACTGCATCAGCTCGAACTCAGTCAGCGGGAAATCCGCGGCGATGGTATGCCGTTCGGCTTGCAATTGGTACTCAGTGGTTTGTCAACCGCCATGCAAAGGGGTGATACCCTCGCATCGATTGATCTTGATCCGGCACTGGAACGCTTACGAAAAGATTCAGCTGACCCAAAATTTATCGGGTCTCTTGTCCAGGATTTGCTATCCGACAATGTTCACCGCGTGACACTGACCCTGCGACCTGATCAGAAGATCAGCGAGCGTCGGGATCTAGCCGAAACAGCAAGGCTTGCCACATTGCAGAAGAGTCTGGACGAGACGCAAAAGGCTGAAATCGTTGAACAAGCCAAGGCTCTTGCAGAACGCCAGGTTCAGGAAGACGATCCTGAGATTCTGCCCAAGGTCACACTCGCCGACGTACCCGCGGAACTACGCATTCCTCAAGGGACAAACCAACAGATTGCGGGAGCACCGGCAACACTGTACGCACAAGGTACGAATGGCATTGTGTACCCGCACGTCATTATCCAATTGCCGCAACTTTCCTCCGAGCTAAAGAATCTGCTGCCGTTCTACAACGGTTTTCTCGCCGAGCTTGGCTCTGGTGGGCGTGACTACCTTGCGACTCAGGCTCATCAGGCAGCAGTGTCTGGCGGCATCGGCGCGTATGCGCTACAACGCGGCTCTATTGACAACGAGCAGGAAGTAACCGGACACCTAGTTGTTCGTGGCAAGGCACTGATGAGAAATGTCGATGCCATGTCGCAACTCCTACTAGATACCGTATCCAAGGTTCGTTTCGACGAATATCCCCGTTTGCGTGAGTTGGTCTCCCAGTCCCGAGCGAGCCGCGAACAAAGCGTTACAGGCAGCGGACACGTGTTAGCGATGATGGCCGCTGCCAGTGGCATGAGCCCGACTAGTCAGAATGCTCATCAGATGACCGGCCTTGCCGGAATCAAGAACTTGAAAAGTTTCGATGACAGTTTGAAGGATGATTCGATTTTGCGAGCCGTTGGCGCACAGCTCGCTGAAATTCACAAGATCATCGCCAACGCCCCCAGACAATTCATGGTGGTCGCTGAGCAGGAGAACATGAAAAATGTTACCTCGAGCCTGAACGATGCTTTCATGCACCTCGATAGTGCAAGCGAATTCGATGCGTACAAACCGGAGGCCATACGCAAACAAGTCGGTGAAATCTGGACAACAAGTACCGAAGTCAATTTCTGTGCTCTTGCATTTCCAACGGTTACTGCGTCGCATGAAGATGCAGCGGCGCTATCGGTTCTTGGTCCTTTCCTGCGCAATGGATTCTTGCACCGGACGATTCGAGAAACCGGGGGCGCCTACGGCGGCGGCGCTTCCCAAGATTCCGATACAGCTTCCTTTCGTTTCTATTCGTATCGAGATCCTCGCTTGACTGAAACCTTGAAAGACTTTAACCGCTCGGTCGAATGGTTGCTGGCGGAGAAGCATGACGAGCGGCTGCTCGAAGAAGCCATCCTGAACGTAGTGAGTGGAATCGATAAACCCGGTTCACCCGCAGGCGAAGCTCGTAATGCCTTTCAGGCAAATCTGTTCGGTCGGACTGCTGAGCAACGAAGATCATTTCGAGAACGCATCTTGAAGGTATCTCTCGACGATTTGATACGTGTGGGCGATACCTACCTCAATCAAGGACAGGCAAGCACGGGCATCGTCACGAATGAGAAAAATGCACTGCAAGACGATGTGAAAGAGTTGGGCCTGATGCAGATACCGTTATAAATCTGGTCTGCATTTGGTCCTGTCGCAGGATGCCACTATTGGGTGGCGTTCATGTTCAAAACGAGTGCCATTTTTGGATGCCACCCTGCGCAACGCATCTGACGAGTTTTCTATACCGGTAATCACACATCGGTTGACCAACAGACCATTTCGGCAAGCTACAAGCAGGATTTGGTAGAACCATTCCTGAGTGATCTCACGTCTTGCTTATTGATATTGATATTGATATTGATATTGATATTGATATTTTATGGGCAAGATCAAACCGAAAACCAAAGCCTGAAGGGTGACAGTTCCGGAATACGAAGAAAGCAAGAGTACCAGTGACATCATTGTCTTTCGGAAGACCAGCCTACGGGACAAAGTCAGACTTATACATTCAGCGGCATCGAAGGACAACAATCAATGTGTTGAACCGGTGCAACAGTCAAACCGCAAGCCCTGATGGGTAAGTCACTTTTTGAAAAGCAGATATTGTGAGCAGACCAGCAGGGCTTGTCTCGCTAAAGTTAAGACCTGTTACAAAGCATGAACACCGAAAGATCAAGAATCGGACTAGAAAAAAGTCAGGATTCAAACTGGCTGAACTGCTGACTTGGAACAAAGTTTCAAATTGAGCGCATAATCAAAAAGAACAGCTACTCGTGCCGGTGCTTGTGAAGCTAATCAGTGTCAGAAGCCTGCGGGACCTTTTGTTGACCTTTCATAACCCCAATAAGCCTAAGGGTTATGAATGAAAGCGTTTTCAACAAGTAATACGTCCTTTTGAGGTATACACGAGGGTATTATGTCAAGAGAAGATACCTCCTAATCGTCAGAGGAATCCGGGTTTTCATTTTTGCTCGCACCTGTTGGATCGCCAGCTTGAATGCGTTGATAAATTTCTTCCCGATGTACGCTTACATCTGGTGGGGCAGTAATTCCAATACGAACTTGCTTACCTTTAACACTCAAAATGGTAATGGTAACTTCGTCACCTATTACGATTGATTCGTCAGTCCGTCTGCTCAGAATCAACATGTGGCTCACCCCCTTAGGCTCTAAGACTATAAAAACCGCGCCACCTCCTTATCAGCCGGCAGTAAAGGGCCAAAGCACAATGCTATGCAGCCCAAAAAACCGCCCTGTTCAACACTCAACAGGCTAGAGGTACATTATGACTCATTCGGACGCTTATGAGCACTTTTCAACGCAGTACGCAATACAAATATTGCGGCGCGATCACAAGGCGCTTTACGACGTTACAGTTCCAAACCATTCGAATTATCAGGCCGCGTAACCAGTCAATCTTGAAATCTTGACCTTTGCATTCCGCCGTAACATGGGTAGCTACAACGTGGACCTATAACTGTGATAAGGCTGGTACTCGCACATATAAAAACCGAATTCGATAAACACCTGATGCGCTAAAACATTTCTTTATCAGATCAATTTTGCTGGTAATCGTTTAAAGCTCTCGGTAAGAACATCAAAGTGAGAAACGGTTCCACTAATTGAAAAACCGGTAATTTTTAAGTCAAAACCGGTTTTCGAATAATTATTTTAGCTATTTCGGCATTTTTTCCTTCAGTTTTACCGAATGTGTACGCTATTTGCTATTTCGGACCGCACTTGAATTGAATTATGAGGACTGTAAGGTGAAATCGAAAGCCACAAAGAAAAAAGTTACTCGAAAGACTGCTTCGTCAACTGCTCGGAAGACGACTGGAAAAAAGTCATCTGCTGGAAAGGTCAGCGCTAAGCGTAAGCCTGCCGCCAAGAAAGCCGCAACCAAAAAGCCAGCAACTCGAAAAGCTCCTGCCAAGCGTAAGCCTGCTACAAAAAAGACCGCTGCCAAGCGCAAGCCTGCTGCCAAGAAGGCTGCAACCAAAAAGCCAGCTACACGAAAAGCGCCTGCCAAACGTAAGCCTGCTACCAAAAAGACCGCAGCCAAGCGTAAGCCTGCTGCCAAGAAGCCGGTTCGCAAGACAACTGCCAAGCGTA
>CAYULV010000023.1:0-3340 GCA_964445655.1 uncultured Granulosicoccaceae bacterium
GAGCCACACACCAGAAACACTTGCAGCCTTTATTCTGAGCCTTAGCGAAAACCCGCTGATTCTGCTGTTCCTGATCAATATCCTGCTGTTCATCGTCGGCATGTTTCTCGATGCCGGGCCCGCAATCATCATTCTCGGCCCCATTCTAGGGCCGATATTCATGGACCTTGGCGTACATCCCGTACATTTCGCGATCATCATGTCGGTTAATCTGACCGTCGGACTGGCGACGCCACCAATGGGGCTGGTACTATTTGTGGCATCGTCGGTATCGGGTGAACGTGTCCAGACCATAGCCAAGACTATATTGCCGTTTCTGGCGGTGGAAGTGCTTGTGATCTTTTTGATTACTTACTTCCCTGCCATCTCAATGACAATTCCGACACTGACCGGATTTGTCAAACCCTGAATCTATTGATACAAGATTCGAAAATTCCTGGAGGAAGTACATGATAAAAATGAAACGATCGATGCTGTTATCGGCAGCGCTGTTATCGTTGACAGCGTTTACCGTGTCAGCTGCAGACATCACACTGCGAGCCACTGCCAATTCAAATGAAAATGACGAAGACTACGATGGTCTTGTCGTGTTCAAGAACCATGTAGAAAGCGCATCCAATGGCAAGATTGCTGTCGAGTTATTCATAGGTACTCAGTTGTGCTCCAAAGGCGCCGAGTGTCTGCAAGGTATTGCCGATGGTTCGATCGACATCTACATTTCAACATCTGGCGGTGCTGCAGGTATCTTCCCTTACGTTCAGGTCCTTGACCTCCCTTACCTAATGGCCAATGACCGAGTCGCTGAAGGCGTACTCACAGGTGACTTCACGCGCAAGATGCGTGAGATGGCACTGGCCAGCTCCAACGATCAGATTCGTCTGATGACGATCGGTAACACCGGTGGTTGGAGAAACTTTGCAAATACCAAGCGTCGTGTGCAGAACCCGGAAGATATGGATGGCCTGAAAATTCGTACCGTTGTAGCGGATCTTCCACAAGAGCTTGTCAAAGCACTGGGGGCATCACCAACTCCGATTCCCTGGCCTGAGTTGTTCACATCATTCCAGACAGGCGTTGTTGAAGGCTCAAAGAATGGCATCACTGACATCATGGGCATGAAATTCCCGGATGCCGGTCTGCAATACGTCACGCTCGACGGCCACGCCTATATGGGTGCCTTATGGTGGATGAACAACGACAAGTTCAAGTCAATGGACGAAGGCCTTCGCCAGGTAGTTGTCGATGGTTTTGCCGCCTTGCAGCAAGCAACCTTTGCATCGCCCAAGCGTAAGTCAATTGCCGCTTATGAAGAATTTGTCGCAGGTGGCGGAGACTTGTACGTTCCAACCCCTGATGAAAAGGCCGCATTCAAAGCAGCTGCAGAGCCTGTGTATGCATGGTTCAAGGAAAACGTCGATGGCGGTCCAGAAATTTTTGATGCACTGAACGAGGCTGTTGCCGGAACCGAAAAATTGCTTGCCGATGGCAATGCGAAGGATCTCAACTGACCTTGGCTTATTGATAGCTAGACGTCGTTCTGACAATGACCGTAGGGTTAACTATCAACCCTACGGTCATTTTTACAAAACAAGTGATTTGTATGAAAATTTACGTGACTAGTCCAACGGATAGATCCACGACTTGTAATCATCAATCAATTTATGCGCCTGCGTGATCTCATCTTCAGTCATTTTCTTGATGACCTCTTCCTGACTGATTGCAGCATCCGGGTCGCCACCGATGGCCGACAGAACATACCAGGTATAGGCTCGAACAAGATCCGGCGTCGGCATGCCACGCCCGACCTCGTAGTACCAAGCAATTCCCGACTGTGCTCCGGGGTGCCCCTTCAGAGAGGCACGCAGATACCAGTCAAAAGCGCGAATGTCATCTCGCTCAACGCCGAGACCCATTGCGTACATAACACCAATCAACTCTTCAGCGTCGGCATTACCCGCGCGAGCCGCTGGCAACAATGCTTGCATGGCTTCAGTAAAATGCCCTTGCTCCATCAGATCGCGTG
Source organism: uncultured Granulosicoccaceae bacterium (assembly GCA_964445655.1). Taxonomy (GTDB): domain Bacteria; phylum Pseudomonadota; class Gammaproteobacteria; order Granulosicoccales; family Granulosicoccaceae; genus Granulosicoccus. Next base: position 2,024 of record CAYULV010000023.1, read on the forward strand.
CAGGTTCAATTTCGGCAAAAAGCGGTGCGCCATAACAACAGAGCACGATGCCAAGCATCCTGAACGTTTTTTTCATCATGTTTCCTCTAGTTCATCTGCCGTCAGCCGACATGCATTACAACGCAATCTTGGCTTGTTCGGTTTTCTTGTCTTAAGTGTACTGTCAAGCCCATTGGTGTTGGCAGACACCTTGCCACAGCGTTTGACAGCAGACGATTTTCTCCCCCAGAACAAGTCCGAAGCAAAACTCGGCCAGCTGCTTTTCTACGACAAAATACTATCTGGAAACAAGAATATATCCTGTGGAACCTGTCACCACCACGAATTTTTTGGCAGCGATGGACTTTCCTTAGGAATTGGTGAAGGTGGTGTCGGACTCGGCCCTGAAAGGACAGGCGGGACTGGTGCCTCACGCATCAAGCGGCGCATTCCGAGAAACGCACCAGCCTTGTGGAATCTCGGCGCCAAGGAAATCAAGGTGCTGTTTCATGATGGCCGCCTGACCCCATCTGATTTATATGACAGTGGTTTCAACTCGCCGGCTGAGGAACGACTACCGGACGGACTATCGGGTCTTCTGGCAGCGCAAGCGATGTTCCCGTTGACCGCACGTTTCGAGATGGCTGGCGACCCTGAAGAGAATTCAGTCGCAAGAGCGTCTTTCGATCGCATCGATCACGTCTGGCCAATCATCACCAAGCGTATTCAGGCAACTCCAGAATATGTGGACGCTTTTATCAATGCATTTGATCATATTGATGCGGCTGGCGATATTCACATCGTCGATATTGCCAATGCCCTGGGCGCATTCATCGGGCTCGAATGGCAATCATTCGATTCACCATTCGACGACTACCTGGCGGGCAATTCAAACGCACTGTCTCCTGCGCAAACGAGGGGCATGAAGCTTTTCTATGGTGAGGCGGGATGTAGCGCCTGTCACTCAGGGCCCTTGTTAACCGATCAGAAATTTCACGCTCTCGCCTTACCGCCTTACGGTCCTGGACGTACACGACTGTTCGATCTGCTTCCGCGAGATATGGGACACCTGAATGAATCCGACGATTTGCTTGATCGCTATCGATTCAGAACACCCTCTCTGCGTAACGTCGAACTTACTGGGCCCTACGGACATAACGGTGCTTATCGAGAACTGACACGCATGGTCGAACATCATTTGAACCCGCTTGACGCTTTATCACGCTGGACGATGGCTGACGCATCGATGCCTGATGTTCCCTGGCTCGTCGCAAGTGATCTTCTGGTTCAGGATGATGTCAGAGAAATGCTTCGTTATAAAAACAAAGTTGATATCAA
>CAYULV010000023.1:3440-24122 GCA_964445655.1 uncultured Granulosicoccaceae bacterium
GCTTTTAACGCTTGCGCACCAGAGAAGTACTCTTTGTGATCATCACCGATATTCGATCCTGCCATATCCTGGTGTTTAACACAGGCTAGACCATTGCGAATTTCACAGCGTTGAACATCCCGCACATAAGCCAACATACCCATTTCACCAAAGTAGTCCTGAGCTAACGAGTCAGTTGATAGTGCTGCTGTGTGGTATGTCGGCAGTGTTATCAAGTGATGGAAGATACCAGCCTGTTGAGCAGCGTCCTTTTGAAACGATTGGATTCGCTTATCAGCCTCCGCCGACAATTCCGTATCATCGTATTTAACATCCATTAGCTCTTCACGGTTGTACGCGGCAAGATCTTTACCTTCAGCGGTCCAAGCATCGAACACTTGTTGGCGGAAGTTCAAGGTCCAGTTGAACGATGGGCTGTTGTTGTATACGAGTTTAGCGTTCGGAATTACTTCGCGAATACGGCTTACCATGCCACCAATTTGATCTATGTGCGGCTTCTCAGTTTCAATCCACAATAAATCTGCGCCGTTTTGCAGCGATGTAATGCAATCAAGTACACAGCGATCTTCCCCCGTACCAGGCTTGAAAGCAAACAGACCGTTCGGCAAGCGCTTAGCGCGGAACATTTTATTATCGCGTGGAATAATGACATCACCAGAATTCAATCCCGATGCATTGTCTACCTCTTCACCGTCGATGAAGTTTGTGTACAAGTCCGCCAGATCACCTTCGGATGTGGATACGGGTATTTTTTGTGTAAGGCCAGCACCCAATGAATCTGTACGGGCAACGATAACACCGTCTTCAACACCCATTTCCAGGAACGCATACCGTAGCGCATTAATTTTAGCGATAAAATCCTCGTGTGGCACGGTCACCTTTCCGTCTTGATGACCACATTGCTTAACATCGGATACCTGATTTTCTATTTGCAAACAAGAAGCACCGGCTTCAATCATTTTTTTAGCTAACAAATAGGTCGCTTCTTCATTACCAAAACCGGCATCAATGTCAGCAATGATGGGTACCACGTGCGTTTGAAAATTATCGATCTTTTCGATAGCGGCCTTTTCTCCTACTTCGTTGCCCGAAGCACGTGCAGTATCCAATTCTGTATATAGATGACGCAGTTCGCGAGCATCGGCTTGCTTCAAGAATGTGTACAGCTCTTCGATAAGCGCCGGAACACTTGTCTTTTCATGAATTGACTGATCCGGCAAAGGGCCAAATTCTGAACGTAAGGCCGCCACCATCCAACCCGACAAATACAAGTAACGTCCCTTCGTCGATTCGAAATGCTTTTTTATGCTGATCATCTTTTGCTGACCGATGAATCCATGCCAGCAACCTAAAGATTGCGTGTACTTGGACGGATCGTTGTCGTATTCAGCCATATCTTCACGCATGATTTTGGCGTTGTACCTAGCGATATCAAGCCCTGTTTTGAATCGGTTTTGTAAACGCATGCGGGCGACTGATTCAGGGTCAATCGCTGACCACTGGTGCCCATTAGCAGAAATCACATCATTAGCATCAATCAGTGCTTGTTTATAAGTCGTCATGAACGTGTCCTTATCTGAGGAATAGTTAAAGTAAAAATTGGTAGTGATAAACCGTTGATCAGTAACAACCTGGAATCAAGCGCTCAACACCATATTTAAATGGACCCCGTCAATACAGGGGTGCTGGGTCGGCGAACCCGATTGGCAGTTCCGCAGATAGACTTGAACGTGTATCTCTCCGGTACTTAGCGAAATGGCAGTAGGCCCGTCGAGTGATCCATCTGCTGTCAGGAACTGTGAGGGCGTGACCAGGCTCGTGGTTGATCCGTTGGACTTGATGATCAACAGATTATTGAAATACACCAGGTAAGTTTTAACGTCACGGTGGGATCCGGAGCGAAGTGGAAATTGCTTGTCCAATACATCCGTTATTGCTGTGCTTGAGAAATCTTCTTGCTTGATAACGTCGTTAGTGCCCATGTCGTTCTACCTCGGTTCATTGAGAATTCTTGAAAATGTTTTTCGAACATTGATGGCCCAAGCGGTGCGGCCTCTTGTTCGTTGGCGTGAAGTCTAAGTAGATTTGCACTAGAATTGCACAAGGAAAATTACACAGTGTATATTTTACAAACATGGTTACGCCGAGCAAAATTCGCAATGCACATTTCTTAGGGACAAAAATCCGTAACCTTAGGAAAAACAACAACTTAACTATGGAGGATCTGTCTGCTCGCTGTGTAAAAATCAACGCAGAGTCGGCTCCATCGGTGTCATATTTGTCGATGATTGAGCGCGGAAAACGGCATCCGAGTGAAATGATGCTGTCCGTTATCGCGGCAGTTTTTCAAAAGGATGTGACGTGGTTCCTGGATGATGTCCCTGAAAAGGAGGCGATTGTCCCCGACCGAGGGAACCGTGGCGGCATCACCGGAATGGCTCTTGAACCGGGTTTTTTGTTCTCCAACGATATTCTTCAGATCGCCATACCCGAAATGCTTTCACAAACCGGTGTATCGGGACGGCAATTCGCACATCTTCTTATTCGAGCCCATCAAGAACATCACCAGAATCATTTTCCAGAACTGGAGCGGGCCGCCGAGTCGGTTGGCAAGAAACAACTACCGCTAACGGTTGAAGCACTAACCGAGATTTGTCGTGATATGAATCTGACCATCGAGTGGTTCGACAAATTGAGCGTTGCTGAAATCAATCGCATTGGCGCTCAACAGGATTCCACCGTTCGATCCTATTTTATTGCGCCGAACATTATTCGACTGAACAATTCTTTACAAGCACAGCCTAGACGTCTGAAATACGATCTCGCGGTATACATCGGACATCACGTATTGCACTCGGGTGATGGCGTTAAAAGCCCTATGTATGCAGGTAGTCGAGCCACGGCAACCGGTCGCGGGAATATCGCTAGTGCCGAAGCGTCCAGCGCCATCAATGCACAAGATATCGTTCACGCGTGGCGAGATTTTGAGTGCAGTTTTTTCGCAAGTGCATTGTTATGTCCAAAGGTCGCATTTCGCCGCTTGCTGGAACGTCACGCACACGAAGTTAATGTTGCTGATATTGCAGATGTATCTGCATCCGTTGCGATGCGGCGTATGACAGCAGTTTCTTCCTATTCGCATTGGCATTATTTTGATGCCTACCCACCTGGTCGCCTAACAGCAGTTTACCGAGGCAATGGTATTCCCCTGCCTTGGGGCAATATGCGCCTCGTTCAAGACCCGTGTCAGCATTGGGCGGTGTTTCGCATGATCAGCGCTAGTGACACAGGGACATCGGCGCAAATCTCCGTGCTCGATGTTGGGGATGAATCGAGAATTTATTGCTGTGAGTCAATCAAAGTGCAAGATATGGTCAGCCAGGAACACGTATTGTGTGCAGGCGTTGATTTAAATCCTGCGTTAGCAGCTCAAGGCATTAATGCACAAGAAATGGCGAACGAATTAAAACAAGCTTGCATTGATAACGGCGGTTCTGTCGACATTCCACCGGCCATTCGGCTGGAGTTCAGCCGTGTGTCTCGTATTCTTAACATTGCGTGGTTGGAACGCGGCATAGAAAAGGAAGCACGCCTTATTTGCCCGCGAAGCAGTGCTTGCCCGCGGAATCCTAAATGCCATATATCACTATGAACACGCTGCATGTGCACCTCCTAAGAATCTAGGGAAAGCGGCGCCGGAGTTGTGCCTATCGTTCTATATTGGCACCACCATAAAATTCCCCTGCAACCGATCTGTCGTTCGCACCAAAGACCTTCCTGACAACGGCTATGTCATTGTTAGAAGATGCGAATGTTGTTTGCTGCGACTGTAATAGTTAACTGCCAAGTCAACGACGAGAACATGCAAAACATTTCTCGTGCATCTGACTCAGCTCACTCGATTCGAGACTTCGCGCACACTTACAACCGACATGAGGTAGATAACACTGTATTTTACCTCCCAATCTTATTGCGTTTAGAAGACTAAATTCTCTATAATTAAATCGCGAAAAAATGGATAACTCTATACTCGGAGTGAGTGAATGCGCCCTATCAATATTCGCCAATATATCAATCCACTAGCCGCGATTGCATCATCTTTGATTTTAGTCGCCTGCTCCAGCAGTAGCGATAGCGATAGCGATAGCGATAGCGATAACGGATCCATTGAAAATCAAAGTGTACTTACGCTTCTAGACGGAACCTGGACCCGTAACTGCGTCGCCTTGCCAGATGGTACATTTTCTTTCAGAGATACAGTAATTATTGACGGCGACACTACTGAAAGAATCCGGGAAAATTTCAATGACACTGATTGCCAGCTAGCAATCTCTGAAACATCTTTTGATGCCTCCGTAACTTTCGGCGAACCAGGCGTTATTGCTGAATCAGGCCTGACTTCACAGCAAGTGGATTCGCTTATAGGAGAAACAAGAATAACGCCGTTAAGTGAAGCCACAACACTCCAATTAAATAGCGAAGAATTCTGCGGGGTCAGCGATTACTCAACAGGCACTGAACAAGCGATTGCCATTGAATGTTTTCCGACCCTAGGTGAGGGTATGCTATTTGAACTATGGGCAGTCGATGGAGATATGTTATTTTTCGGACTTGAACAAGCGCTAACTGTTGAAGAACGGGCAACTACATTAGATGTTGCAAGACCGTTTTTTCGACAGTAGATTAAAGATAGAACCAATACAAGAAAACTCTCGAAGGCTAAGCAACGCTCCAAGCAATTTGACACCGGGGTCTCGATAGTCACCACGCTGGCTGGCAATAGTGCACTCCAAGGTGTCACAAGGCCCGCTTCACCTGAATAAGCTCCGCAACAATCGAGATAGCAATTTCAGCAGAGGTCCGACTACCAATAGACAAGCCAATCGGGCCACGCAATCGTGCAACGCTGCTCGCAGGTACATCAAGATCAATGAGTCGCTCACAACGTCTCTCATAGTTTCGTTTCGAACCTAATGCACCAACATAAAATGCCTGAGACGGCAATGCTTCCAACAAGGCGAGATCATCAAGGTTAGGATCGTGTGTCAAGGCAAGCACAGCACTCTGAGGGTCCACTGCATGCTTGAGAACTGCATCATCGGGAAGTAGTTCGATCAACTCAGCCTCGGCGATTTGCCAAGCTTGACGAAACTCTGGCCGTGGTTCGCAGACGATTACTTCAAAATCCAGCGCAAGTGCAAACTCCGCAGTGTATCGAGAAAGCTGTCCAGCACCGATTATCAATACCCGCCACGCTGGCCCGTACACTTGTTCCAGCGTTTGACCATCCCAGGAGAACGTATCATCACGATCAGCGGGAAGTAGCGATGCCGCCTGATCCCCGACATGAACCTGACGCTTGCCCCGTTCGCGGCGTTCAAGCTTAGCTAGAATTTCTCGCAATACAGTGGATTCCTGTAGTGTTTCGAACACCAGCTCGAGCTCGCCGCCACAGGCCAGACCAAATCGCCGTGCATCCTCATCATCGATCCGATGCGTAAAAGCACGCGACTTATCCGCATCTCGAAAGGATTCGGACAATTGTTTTTCCACACAGCCACCAGAAACAGATCCGACAAGCACACCATCCTCACGAATGGCTGCAAGCGATCCCGGTGGTCTGGGGGAGGACCCCCAGGTACGCGCAACGGTCACGAGTTCGACACCCTGCCCTTGCTCAAGCCAATCGGCAGCGGTTTTCAGAACTTCATGATCGCTATTGTCGATACTCATAAGGGAAGACAGATAATCAGGCTAATTCAACATAGTATCGCAGTCCCCCGCCAAATCTGGAATCGGTCTGTCGATTCAGCACCCGCTGCAAAGGGTCCTCGTTATACTGACTGACCACTTAGCTGGAACATTACTGATGCTCAAAGACATCGTTATCACTGTCATCGGACCCGATCGCACTGGCATCGTCAGTGAGCTTAGTCAGGTAATCGCCAGTCACGAAGCCAATTGGCTCGATAGTCATATGGCGATCCTCGCCGGGCAATTTGCTGGCATTGTTCATGTCAGCGTACCGGCCAACAAGGCCGACGCGCTGCGAGCTGAGCTTCAGGCGTTGGAAAAATCGTCACTACATATTGCCATTGCAGAAGGAACAACGACAGTTAATCAGCCGAACCGCCGACAAGTGCAGCTTGAGCTGACGGGTCTTGATCACGCTGGGATTGTTCGTGATATCACTCAGGCTTTGGTTAACGTCGGAATCAGCGTTGCTGAATTCGAATCCCAACAATATGACGGGTCAATGTCCGGGGAAAAAATGTTCCGCGCCAAAGCCAGCCTTACTGTACCGGAAGATCTGGCTCTGGATTCGCTCGATGCCGCCATACAGGGTGTATCAGAAAGCCTGATGGCGGACATCGTGCTTGAAGACATATAGTGTGTAGTGTGTTTTTAAGGCACGCCAGTATTTAGCTGGCGCACCTGTCAGCGACTGACCTAAGCTACGCTACCCCGTCCATTATTCGATTGAATGTCTCACTCGGGCGCATCACGGCATTACATTTTTCTGGCTCCGGCGCAAAGTAGCCACCGAGATCAACCGCCTTGCCCTGCACGGTACTCAGTTCTTCGACGATAGCCTTTTCCTGCTTTGCAAGTTGCTCGGAGAGCGGCTTGAACTTAGCCGCCATACCAGCATCATCAGCTTGCTTGGAAAGCTCTTCGGCCCAGAACAAGCTCAGGTAGAAATGACTTCCACGATTGTCCAGTTCACCCACTTTGCGTGAAGGGGATTTATTTTCCTCCAGCAATCGTTCGGTGGCCTTGTCCAGAGTGGTCGCGAGAATCTTTGCCTGCGCATTGTCATTCTTGCTGGCAACATCCTGCAGCGACTCAGCTAGCGCGAGAAACTCGCCGAGCGAATCCCAACGAAGGTGATTCTCTTCGACCAGCTGTTGCACATGTTTTGGTGCGGAGCCACCGGCACCCGTTTCAAATAGTCCGCCACCGGCCATCAACGGCACAACAGAAAGCATCTTGGCGCTGGTGCCGAGTTCCAGAATTGGGAACAAATCGGTCAGATAGTCTCGCAGGATGTTCCCTGTTGCCGAAATCGTATCCATCCCACGAGCTATACGCTCAAGCGAAAAGCGCATGGCCCTGACTTGCGACATGATATGGATGTCCAAGCCTTCGGTATCGTGGTCCTTGAGGTAGGTCTCGACCTTGGCAATCAGTTCGTTTTCATGCGGACGATAAGGGTCAAGCCAAAATACGACCGGGGTACTCGACTCTCGAGCACGTCTCACGGCAAGCTTGACCCAATCACGGATTGGCGCATCCTTGACCTGACACATGCGGAAAATATCACCCTCTTCGACTTGCTGCTGCATCAAGACCTCACCGGAAGCGACATCAGTCACTTGAACGGTACCCGCGGCAGAGGCTTCAAACGTTTTGTCGTGTGAACCATACTCTTCCGCTTTCTGTGCCATCAAGCCTACATTCGGTACGGTACCCATGGTGGTAGGGTCAAAGTTACCGTGCCATTTACAGAAGTTGATCACTTCCTGATAAATGCGGGCAAATGTGGATTCAGGTATTACCGCCTTGCAGTCATGCAGTTCGCCGTCGCTCCCCCACATCTGTCCACCTGCGCGAATCATCGCTGGCATGGAGGCGTCGACGATGACGTCACTCGGTGAGTGGAAATTCGTTATGCCCTTTGATGAATCGACCATCGCAAGGGGGGGACGACGTTCCTGATTTTTTTTCAGATCAGCTTCTATCTCTTTACGACGTGCATCAGGCAGTGTGGAGATTTTTTCGTAAAGCCCGGCGATACCATTGTTGACGTTGATTCCAAGCTCGTCAAAGAGATCACCGTGCTTGTCGAAGACATCCTTGTAAAAGGTGCGCACTGCATGACCAAACACGATGGGGTGAGACACCTTCATCATGGTCGCTTTAAGATGTAAAGAAAACAGGATGCCTGACTCACGGCAATCTTCCATCTCCTGCTCGTAGAAATCACATAGCGCCTGCTTGCTCATGTACATGAGATCGATGACTTCACTATCTTGTAACGGAATTTCAGGTTTGAGGACTTCGGTCTTGCCACCGTCCAACACCAATTCCATGCGTACCGTACGCGCCTTGTCCAGGGTCATTGACTGTTCGCCATTGTAAAAATCGCCGCTATCCATATGCGACACATGCGTGTTCGACCACTGCTTCCACTCGCCCATGCTATGTGGGTTCTTCTTCGCGAAATTCTTTACCGCTTGCGGGGCTCGACGATCTGAATTACCTTCACGCAAAACCGGGTTGACCGCACTACCGAGTACCTTGCCAAAGCGAAGTTGCAAGGCCTTCTCGTCATCATTCTGTGGATCCTCTGGGTAGCTAGGCACCTTGAAGCCCTTACTCTGCAATTCCTGGATACAGGTCTTCAGCTGCTGAACCGATGCACTGATATTTGGCAACTTGATGATGTTGGCATTGGGATCCTGGGTCAGGCGTCCCAGCTCGGCAAGGTTATCGGGAATCTGCTGATCGGCTTCAAGGAGATCACCGAATTCACCCAGTACTCGAGCAGCCAGAGAAATATCCTTGAGCTCAACCTCGATACCTGCCGAATCGAGAAATGTCCGAACGATGGGTATCAACGATGCTGTGGCCAGAAAAGGAGCTTCGTCAGTTGCGGTGTAGATTATTTTTGGTTTATTTGACATTCGGGTATCGGTTCCTGCGTGTATCGAACGTGGAAATCAGACCGCTTGCTGGCCCATCCGCTCTATTTTACCGTGAACCAGGTGTTCGGCAAACCGTATTCGGGCAAAATGGCTGTGCAGCAGCTCTCGGATGGGACAATAATGGGTCCGGAAGGGCTGGAAAATCGGCAAGACCTCACCGCGCAGTGTCAGGCAATGGCATGGAATAGCGATGCGCAAGACCCATAAATAGTCACAACACAAACAGGTGATTGGTGCCCACGATCGAAACCTTGATTGACCATCCAACACTGTTGTTTCTGCTGTGTCTGGCGTCCTTGTTTATCGGATTGTCCAAAGGCGGCTTGCCCGCCATCGCAATGCTCAGTGTTCCATTACTCTCGCTGAGTATGTCACCACTAACCGCCGCGGCCTTGCTGCTGCCAATCTACATACTCTCGGATATGGTCGGCGTCTGGCTCTATCGCCGTGAATTCAGCGCCAGCAATATCAGAATTCTGATACCGGCAGGCGTTTTGGGTGTGTTGATCGGTTGGGCGACGGCGGCGTACATTTCCGATGCGATGGTATCGCTGTTGATCGGCATGATGGGCGTCAGTTTCTGTCTGTACACCTGGTTCTTCAAGCGCGCAAATTCGGTGGCAACAGTGGCATCCACCGGCAAAGGACTGTTCTGGGGAACCTTATCCGGCTTTACCAGTTTCGTATCACATGCTGGTGCACCGCCGTTCCAGATTTATATGCTTCCACAAAAGTTGCCCAAAATGGTTTTTGCAGGAACTACCACCATCGTTTTCACCGTGGTCAATCTCGCAAAGATCATCCCTTATTCGAATCTACAGCCGTACTCCCTGTCCACACTCAAGGTTTCTGCCTACCTGTTACCGATCGCCGCCATTGGAACCGTCATTGGTCGGCAACTCATTCAGCGTTTGTCAGAAAAATGGTTTTTTCTTGCCGTCCAGATAGCCTTGTTTCTGATATCCATACGGCTGATCATCAAAGGAATATGATCTGACTCTCACAGGTCACAAGTCATGTCTCACGGCTCAAGAATATATAGCCCGTATATGAATGAGCGACCCGTGCATGGGTGTTCAACCCGTAGCAGCCTAGCGGTGAGGCATGTCAGACCCTCGACCTTCATGCAATAATAAGCCAGCACAAAACTGAAACACAGCCGATGAATGCCGACAAACTCCGCTATCGTAGTGATCAACAGGAAAGCGAGGCGCTACTCGCCGAACGAGAAGTCCAGCGTGTTGTCGAGGCGCTCGAAAAGCATGAGGCAGAAGGGCCGAGTGGTTTGCGACGGCGTCTGCTGTCAACATCGGTTCGCTTAAGCCGCAAGATGGCTCCCGATATTTACACACTCGTTGATGAATGCATCGAACGACTATCCATGGAAATCCCCATAGAACTGTACGTGTTCAATAGTCCTCAGTTCAACGCCATGTGTTTCAAGCCAGAAGATGGACGTCTGTTCGTGATGTTCTCATCCAGCCTGCTTGAGGGATTTACCCCCAAGGAACTGCAGTTTGTCATCGGACACGAGTTCGGCCACTATGTTTACGATCATCACGCGATACCCATTGGCCATCTTGTCAAAGGCCCCACACGCCCTGATCCACAACTTGCTTTGCGCCTGTTTGCCTGGTCACGTAACGCTGAAATATCCGCGGACCGTGCCGGCGCCTGGTGTGCCCAGGATTTCGAGAGTGTGGCAAGCGCCTTGTTCAAACTGGCATCGGGCTTGACCAGCGATACCGTCAAGTTCGACCTTGATGAATTTCTCCGGCAAGTCGATGACATGCAAGCTGAAGATACTGAGCCGGGGCAAAGCGCACCCGAGGGCGATTGGTTTTCAACTCACCCTTTCAGCCCACTACGCGTCAAGGCCTTGCGACTGTTCTTCGCATCCAATCTGATGAAGGCTGAAGGCTCCACAGTGGACGAGATGGATGTGGGTGTTCAACGTCTGATGAGCCTGATGGAACCCAGTTACCTCGATGCCCGCACTGATTCAGCAATCGCCATGCGACATCTGTTGTTTGCAGGCTCTATTGTGGTTGCCAATGCATCCGGGGGCGTGTCGGACAAGGAAATCGCCGCGTTCGAGAAATTTTTCGAAAAAGGTGAATACAACGACAAGTTGAATCCCGAACGTATAGCCTCTGAACTACCTCAGCGAATTGCAAGGGTCAAAGAAAACTGCACCGATACACAAGCCATGCAAGTCGTACGCGACCTATGCGTTATTGCTATGGGTGATGGCGATGTCAAAAACGCTGAGCGGGATGTCTTGAATGACATAGCCGATGGCCTTGGCGTGTCACGGACGTTTGTCTGTATGACAATTGAATGCGATATAGAACCTGATTAAGAAAACAGGCGTTATCAAGCGGGTGGCGAAACACCCAGAACACCTGTATCTACCAGATCTTGGATATCGTCATCACTATATCCGGCTTCGCGCAAAACCTCCCGGCTATGCTGACCCAGTATCGGTGCCGCACACCGAACACCGCCGGGGCTGCCATGAAACTTGACCGGTGAACCCAGCGTTTTGACAGATCCGGCCTGCGGATGCTCGACATCCACGATCATGTCTCGGGCCAGTGCCTGTGGATCCTGATGCATCGCATTGATGTCAAGCAAGGGCCCCGCCGGGATACCTGCATCGTTAAGCAGTGTTGCCCATTTATCAGTGGTCCGACCGCAAAATACTGACTCAAGCGCCTCGATCAGTTCAGTGCGATGTGCCATACGGTTCTGGTTATTTGAAAAGCGCGGATCATCGCCAAGCTCTTTGGCATCGATCACATCCAGCATGCGCAACCAATTGGTCTGATTGGCAGCACCCACGTTAATCCAACCATCTTTTGTTGCGATCGATTGATAAGGCGCATTCAGTGGATGTGCAGAACCCATCGGCTCCGGTGCAACACCCGTTGCGAATGCAATCGCTGATTGCCAGAAGGTATGCGTGATACCAGCTTCAAACAACGAGGTATCCACGCGCTGCCCCTTGCCAGTTTTTAGTTTTGATGCATAAGCTGCGCTAACGCCCATCGCCCCCAGAATGCCAGCGGTAATGTCAGTTACCGGTGGGCCAATTTTTACCGGTGCCCGATCTGGTCCTTCACCGGTTACAGACATAAGCCCGGACATACCCTGGGCAATCAAGTCGAAGCCACCACGTTCGCGATAAGGTCCCGTACGGCCAAACCCGGAGATCTCACAATAGATCAGACCGGGGTTCAATTTGCTCAAGGTTTCATAGTCAAGCCCGAGCCTCGCCATCGTATCGTGGCGATAATTTTCGATAACGACATCCGCCTCTTTCAGCAATTTCAACAAGACTGCCTTGCCTTGCTCATGCTTAAGATCAAGCGCGACGCCTCGCTTGTTGCGATTCATCATCATGAACGCCGCAGATTCTCCTTCAATGGCAGGCGGCAGAAATCGTCGACTGTCATCACCACTGCCAATTTTTTCGACCTTGACCACATCGGCGCCCATATCAGCCAGCATCAATCCACACACCGGGCCTGCCATGATGTGTGCAAGCTCGATGACACGCAGACCGGTCAACGGACCGTGTTTGACACCATCACCAGATGATTCGTATGTGTTGTCAGTCGTCGTTGTCATTGCAAGTGAATCGGTCAGCGGCCTTGCCATTGAGGCTTGCGCTTGGCGAGAAACGCATCCATACCCTCACGGAAGTCGTGACTGGTGTAACACTGGATAATCAGATCATCCCCCTCAACTGCTGCGGCATGTTCACGCAAACGACGCAGACCTTCTTTTGAGGCAGCGATGGTCAACGGCGCATTCCCATGCATGACTTCACAGAGCGCATGAGCTCTGTCCAGAGGGTCAGCTACAGATTCGTTAACAAGACCAATCATCAATGCCTCATCCATTTTTATCAGTCGCGACGTCATCAAAATTTCCCGCGTACGTGATGCACCCAGGAGTTCTACCAGGCGTGACAAGTTACCGACCGAGAGGCAATTACCCAGAGTACGAGCAATCGGAAAACCAAAGCGGATGTCATCACTGGCGATACGTAAATCACAACAGGCCGCGATTGCTGCACCACCACCGGTACAGGCACCACGAATGGCCGCAACGGTCGGGATCGGCAAGGATTCAAGCAAACCCAACACTCGATCCATGGTGCGTTCGTAACCCAATGCATCTTCTTCGCTGCGAAAATCTCGAAATGCAGCTATGTCAGTGCCTGCAGCAAACGCCTTGTCACCCGCACCGGTGATGATCAGTGATCGTATACCCAATGACTTGTCCAGTACGGACTCGCAGAGTTTCGCCAGCGATTCGTACATGTCGAACGTCAGTGCATTCCTGGCTTCAGGCCGATTGAATGTGATGACGCCGGTTTCACCCTTTTGCTGGAACTGCAGTTCCTCAGACATCGATACCACCTAGGTAATTATCGCAAGCAAACATTTTCGATAAGGACATTTGACTTAAGAATAAAAGTAATGGACGAGGAACATAGGAACAGCCGGTACATAGGTGCATAACAACAGCACCAGAAGCAGTACGGCGACAAAATAGACATTGACCTTGGAGACATCCCAAATATTTGCCTTGGCAATCGAGCAGGAAGTGATCAGCACTGATGCTACCGGCGGCGTCTGCTGACCAATGGCAAGGTTCAGTGTCACGATCAAGCCGAAATGTACCGGATCAATACCGGCCAGTTCAATCAGTGGAATAACAATCGGTACAACCAGAATGATGGCAGCAACTGAATGCAAAAAGAAACCAATGACCAGGAAAAATATATTGAGGATCCCCAGAATGACATACTTGTTGTCTGTCATCGCCATTAATGACTGAGCCAACTCTTGCGGTACCTGTGCCCGCGTCAGAAAGCCGCCCATCAAAACCGATGCAGCCACCAACAACATGACAACCGCGGTCTGCATCCCACCCTCAACCATGGCTGATCGTAGGCGTTTGAAATTCACCTCTCGATAGTAAATACCCAATCCTAATGCGACAACAACCGCTAGTCCGGCCGCTTCAGTGGCCGTAACAAAGCCACCAAAAATTCCACCCAGAATAATCACGGGCAATAGAAATGTCGGTAAGGCGTCGAGAAAGGTTTCCTTGACTCGCTTGGTATTGAATGCGTCTTCCTTCGGCAAGTTGTATTTACATGCAAATGCGTACGCGACAGCCATCAGCCCCACGGCTCCAATCAGTCCCGGCACCAAACCCGCGACAAACAACTGCTCGATACTGGCATTGGCAGAGACCCCGTAAACGATCATCGGGATGGATGGTGGAATGATGATCGCAAGTGATGCGGATGATGATGTGATGGCCGCCGACAAGGGCGATGAATAGCCGCGCTTTTTCATCTGCGGAATCATGACCGACCCAAGGGCCGCAACATCCGCTACGGCAGAACCCGAAATCTCGGCAAAGAACAAGGACACACCAATGTTCACCATGCCCAAACCACCCCGAACAAAACCGATTAAGGCAGCCACAAAATTGATCAGGCGATCGGTAATGCCACCGGCGTTCATGATGGCGCCAGCCAACACGAACATCGGAATAGCAATCAATGAAAACTTGGTCGACCCGTCATACATATCGAGCGCTACGGTGACCAATGAACCTGCACCTTCGGTCATGACCAGACCAAAAATCGCGGCCACCGCTAAAGAAACAGCGATCGGTACATTGATAAAAATCAACAAAAGCAACACGAGAAAGACGCCTAGGACCAACATCAGCGCTTGCCTCCCATATCAGGGGTGGCATTCGCAGAAGCATTCCCGGCAGCCGCCATTTCAGCGGCAATTTCCGCTTCGATGTCAGCGTGTTCAGCCGACTCCCCATTGATCACCATTCTGAAATACTCAGGCATTGCCAGCAATTCGCAGATAATGAACAAAGCGGCGCCTATAGGAATAACCGATTGCGTCAGTTGCACGGATACCCAGCGCAGGCTTACAAGGGAGTCTCCTTCGAGAATCAACACGACTTGCCACCCAGCCCAGGCAAGTAATGCAAAGAAAGCGATGAAAACAATTTCGGCGAAAATTGCCAGATAGAGACGAACCGGCATCGGTATCGCTAGCAGTACGCTGTCAAAGCCGATGTGTTTACGTTTGAGCACGGCCAAAGCACCGCCATAATAGGTAATCCAGGCGAGTCCGACACTAGCCACTTCGTCGTACCAGGAAAGCGACGCATCAAGCTTTCGATAGATGACCGCGACAACAACGATTACTGTCAACGCCACCATCAAGAACATCAAAAACCATTCGAGTATGGAGGCGAGCGCTTGCGACAAACGATTCACACAGGTTCTCCCTATTCTATTCAGTACACTCTATTCAGCACACAGTGGCGCACTCAAACCCGCCCTCATGACAACTGCCATGAGAGCGAGATTACTGGGCCAACAGAATCGACCGGAACTGTTATTTAGCGAGCGATTGAACCGTGTTGATCAGATCAGCTCCACCATCAACAGAACTGGCGAACTCGTCATAGATAGGTTTCGACGCAGCGATAAAGGCATCCTTGTCAGCTTCATTGACTTCAACACCACCCGCCTTCAGATTATCCAGAAGTTCGGTCTCAAGCTGTGCTGCCATCGCATAGACGGCGTCTTGGGATTCGGCAGCGGCGGCCATCAAATCACTTTGCACATCCTCAGGTAACTTCTCGAAATGCTTTGCTGATACCAGCACATAGGCGGGCGTATAAACATGCCCGGTTATTGACAGATACTTCTGCACTTCCTGAAACTTGGCCGACCAGATTTGTGCATATGGATTTTCCTGACCGTCGATAACACCTGTTTTCAAGGCAGTAAAAACTTCAGAAAAAGCCATCGGTGTTGGGTTAGCGCCGTAGAGTTTGAACATCTTCACCCGCCATTCCCCTTTCGGCGTTCTGAGCTTGATGCCATCAAGGTCAGCTGGGACAGTAACCGGTCGTGTATTGTTCGTGATGTGGCGGAAACCGTTCTCGAAGTAGCTAAGAATCTTGTAGCCATTCTTTTCAGCCGCTGCATTGAATACGCTCTCACCAATTTCAGCCTGCACCGCTTTCATATGATCGCGAGACTTGATGATGTAGGGCATTTCGAAGACGCCAAACTCATCGGCAACCGATGACATGACCGATGAAGGCAAGGCAAAGGTTACCTGGCCGAGTTTCAACTTCTGTAAAAGCTCCTTGTCTTTGCCCAACTGCGATGATCCAAAAGCCTGTACTTCCGCTCTGTCGCCCAAGCGAGCATTGGCATTTTTGACAAACTCATTGACCGATGCTTCGAACAAAGATCCGGGGTTACCCACATGTCCAAACTTTAGAACCAGCTTTTCAGCCGATGCAGTCGTCGCGCCTAGCGACAGCATACTGCCCAGCAATGCTGCAACAAATGTCTTTCTCATCATGAAATTCTCCTCGATTTTCAATTAACCGCTAGTGCGGATTTCAATAACCCATACAAACACCTCTATGACGAGCGAACTTACGCCGCTTTTGTCTGTGCCTCACGGGTGGACTTCAAGTAATCAAGTGCGCTCTGAACACCTCCAGAGCGATGGGGTACGCCAGCGAGATGCAAACCCATTTCAACAGCTGACAAGGTGCCGGCAAGCGTCACATCATTGATGTCGCCAAGGTGTCCAATACGAAAAACCTTGCCGGCAACTTTGGACAGACCATTACCGAACGAGGTATCGCACTCAGCGAGAATTACCGCACGCAAATGGTCAGCATCACTACCTTCAGGCACTCGAACAGCGGTCAGCACGGGCGAATGTTCAGCATCGTGCTGACACTGAACTTCAAGGCCCCATGCTTCAACTGCCAGACGCGTTGCTGCAGCATGGCGAATATGCCGGGCAAAGACTTTTTCAAGTCCTTCTTCTTCGAGCATATCGATCGCCTCTGCAAGTCCAAACAACAGATTGGTTGACGGTGTATATGGAAAGTAACCTCGTGCATTGGCTTCGATCATCTCTGTCCAACCCCAATAGGCGTTGGGCAGTGTTGCCGTGGCGCTGGCTTGTACAGCCTTCTCGCTGACAGCATTGAACGACAAGCCAGGTGGCAGCATCAGCCCCTTCTGCGAGCCGGAAACCGCAACATCAACACCCCACTCATCGAATCGAAAGTCGGCAGATGCCAAACCTGAAATGGTGTCAACCAACAGCAATGCGGGATGCCCGGTCGCATCCATCGCCTTTCTGATATCGGCGATTCTTGATGTACATCCCGTCGATGTTTCGTTATGCACAACGCAGACGGCTTTGATGCTGTGACTGGAATCGGCCCGCAAGGACTTTTCAACGAGATCCGGGTCGGCGCCACGTCGCCAGTCAGTCTCGATTAACGTCGGTTGCAAACCAAGCTTCAAAGCCAGCGCTTGCCACAAGGAGGCGAAGTGACCGGTCTCTACCATCAGAAGCTTGTCGCCGGGACTCATCGTATTGACAAGTGCCGCCTCCCAGGCGCCAGTCCCCGAGGAAGGATAAATAATGACCGGCTGAGTGGTCTTGAAGATGCGCTTGATCCCGGAGAGGACGCGGTTGCCAAGATCCGCAAAACCAGGACCTCGATGATCGATGACCGGCATGTCGATCGCGCGAAGTATTCGATCCGGCACCGGGCTGGGGCCCGGTATCTGTAGAAAATGACGGCCAGCTTGTCGCATATCGGTGACTCCGCGGTTGCCCGGACGAGGTTGCTTAATCTGAATTTTGAATTCATTATTAAGTAACTGAGCAGCAAATTGCAATGACTATCGACACGCACTCCGAATTACGACGCCGCCTGAGCACGGAATTGGCTGGTGAGGTTCACGGAGATCTGTTCACCCGCGGCCGCTATGCCACCGACGCCTCGATCTACCAGATGATGCCCGCGGGCGTTGTTTTGCCCCGTAGCATTGAGGATATTCAGGCCACGCTGAGCCTAGCCCGCGAGTTCGAGACACCCATAACCGCCCGCGGCGGTGGAACCTCACAGTGTGGTCAGACGGTCAATTCTGGATTGATCATCGACAATTCCCGATACTTGAATCAGTTGATCGAGCTCGATGTTGTGAACCGTCGTTGTCTGGTGCAGCCGGGCATCGTGCTCGACGAACTGAACCGTTTGCTGAAACCGCATGGACTCTGGTTTCCTGTCGACGTTTCAACCGCATCACGTGCAACGATTGGCGGTATGGCCGCGAACAACTCCTGCGGACAGCGTTCGATTCACTACGGCACGATGCGTCACAACGTTCAGGCAATCGATGCGATCCTGCCATCGGGTGCAAACATGCGTTTTGACTCTATCAACGCATCACTGACCGATATAAGCGGCGACAAACGCGACCTGGCCAATGATCTTCTCGATCTTGCCAAGCACAATGCAGAGACCATCAAGGAACGCTTTCCATCTGTACTACGTCGTGTCGGCGGCTATAACATCGATGCGCTTTTGGCATCCAACAATGACGAGTCCCAAAATGACATCAACCTGTCGCACTTGCTGGTCGGCTCGGAAGGCACACTGGCCTACTCAACCGCGATTGAATTGAAACTCTCACCGTTACCGCAAGATCGCGTACTTGGTGTTTGTCATTTCCCGACCTTCTATCAGGCTATGGACGCAACACAGCATCTGGTGAAGCTTGGCCCGCATGCGGTAGAGCTTGTTGATAGCACAATGATTCAGCTTGCACGCGATATTGACATATA
This sequence comes from uncultured Granulosicoccaceae bacterium, assembly GCA_964445655.1. GTDB lineage: Bacteria > Pseudomonadota > Gammaproteobacteria > Granulosicoccales > Granulosicoccaceae > Granulosicoccus. The sequence goes on from CAYULV010000023.1 coordinate 21,883, forward strand.
CAAGTCATCAGTTGATGAATTTGTAAACGGTAGCCCCGCCGCCGTATTACTCGTCGAATTCGCCTTTGAAACGCATGATGAAAACCTTAAACAGTTATCACAATTGCACGAACAAATGGGCGATCTGGGCTTCAGCTGGAAAGGCAAGGACAAGCAATGGGGTGGCGTTGTTGATGCGATTGACAGCGATATGCAAGCGCGTATCGGTGAGGTCAGAAAGGCTGGCCTGAATATCATGATGTCAATGAAGTCCGAAGGCAAACCGGTATCGTTTGTCGAGGATTGCGCGGTCGACTTACCTGACCTGGCAGAATTCACCGCTGGCTTGACCGAAGTATTCGACAAGCACGGAACACCCGGCACCTGGTATGCGCATGCATCGGTTGGTTGCCTGCATGTCAGACCTGTACTGAACATGAAACTTGAAAAAGACGCCAACACCATGCGAAACATCGCCGAAGAGGCCTTCGATCTCGTTCTGAAGTACAAGGGCTCGCATTCCGGAGAACATGGCGACGGTATTTCACGCTCCGAGTTCCATACCAAGATGTTTGGCGCCGACATGGTCTCGATCTTTGCTGATGTCAAACGACTCTTTGATCCAGACAATTTGTTCAACCCTGGCAAGATCGTCAATGCACCACGTATGAATGACCGGACCTTGTTTCGTTATCCCCCAGACTACAAGATGATCTCTATCAAACAGGAACTTGATTGGTCCGAGTGGAGTGGTGCCAGTGGTGGACTGCAAGGTGCCATCGAGATGTGCAACAACAACGGCGCCTGCCGCAAGATGAAAGGCGGTGTCATGTGCCCATCCTATCGGGTTACTCAAAATGAAAAGGATGTCACCCGTGGTCGCGCCAATACACTGCGCCTCGCTTTGTCAGGCCAGCTAGGCGTCGGTGCTTTGAGCTCGGATGCCATGCAGGACACGATGAAACTATGCGTATCCTGCAAAGCTTGCAAGCGTGAATGCCCAACCGGCGTCGACATGGCAAAGATGAAGATCGAAGTACTCGCCGCACGCGCTCGCTCCCATGGTTACAGCTTGCATGATCATCTTGTCGCACATCTGCCACGCTATGCGCCAGTGGCAGCGAAATTGAGCACCCTGATGAACCTGCGCAACTCATCACCACTGTTGGCAAAATTGCTGGAGCCCATCACTGATTTTGCTGCCCATCGCGCACTACCTAAATGGTCGTCGACTCCGTATCAGGATGACGCGGTTCATCATGCTGGGCAACGGGATGTCGTGTTGTTGGCCGACACCTTCAACACCTGGTTCGAACCGGAGAAACTGCGCGCGGCGCGTCAAGTCCTTGAAGCAGCTGGTTATCGGGTCAATCTTGCCCAGCTACCTGGGGAACGCAAGTTGTGCTGCGGGCGTACTTACCTCGCGACCGGCATGTTGAAACACGCCAAGCGTGAAGCAAACCGTATGGTCAACGCACTGTTACCGTGGGCTGAGAAGGATGTTCCCATTGTTGGGCTTGAGCCAAGCTGCTTGTTGACCTTGCGAGATGAATACAAGGTTCTTATACCCGGCACGAAAACCGATACGGTTGCTGAAAAAGCCATGCTGCTCGAAGAGTTGATAATTGATGATCACAATCAGGGACGACTCGACTGGACACTCAAGGCACCGGCCGCCACGGCACTGGTGCACGGACATTGCCACCAAAAAGCGCTAGGGGCGTTTTCCGCTGTTCAACAGTGTCTTGCATTGATCCCTGACATGGACGTGAAGCCGATTGAGTCGAGCTGCTGTGGCATGGCTGGCACTTTTGGCTACGCACGTGATACAGCAGAGGTGTCCATGCAAATGGCAGAGCTTGATTTATTACCTGCTGTTCGTAATGCCGATAAAGAGACGTTGATCGTTGCTGACGGCACCTCGTGTCGTCATCAGATAGCCGATGGCACTACACGTCAGGCCATCCACGTTGCCGAAGTGCTGCTCATGGCGCTTGGAAATGGTTCGACAAATAAACTCGTCGACCCGCTTGACGAACAACACACTGTTAATAGTAATAGCCGAGCTACACACCAAGCTGCAGCTGGAGATGCAACATGAGTGCACTTGATCGAGTCACATCCATCAAACGACCGTCCTTGCATGAGGAATTGACTGATCGGCTGAGGACCATGATTGTTGAAGGCGTGCTCGCCGCCGGTGAAAAGGTCCCGGAGCGAGCCTTGTGCGAAAAACTTGGCGTATCCCGCACACCTATGCG
>CAYULV010000024.1:0-23530 GCA_964445655.1 uncultured Granulosicoccaceae bacterium
TGTCAGGCAATGCCTGTTTTAGCGTTCATCGCTGAATACCGCGAATCCACGATGCAAAAGATAAGGCAGGCGATAGAGATTGTCGTGTGTTGCAAATGCGAGTGCTAGATCATCTGCTTGTATAATTTTATCTTTCAAGGCTTCCCGGTTGGCGGCAGTCTGCATGTCGTCAGCATCCGCTTGTGAGTGGTGCAATGCATCACTGAGTAACGCAAGTCGGGATTTGAAAGAGGACAGCAACAGTTCCTTTGCATCAACGTCAGTCTGACTCTGTGTGTAACGGGTACTGGCGGCGCTGGATAGTATCGACAGGCAATGGCGAATCGCTACCTGATTCCCCCTCATGAGTTCTTTATTTTCTTCGCACGCTGGATGTCGTGGTGTCGATTTGGCTAGCCGTTCCAGTTCTTCATGCCACCAATGGATTTTCTTCTCGGCGACTGTGGGTTCCTGCACGTCATCGAGGCTGCTTGATAGTGCATGGATCAAGTTCAGGCGCTTGAGATAGTTCTCTCTTGCCGTTGGCTGTGTCCAGAGCAAGCTGTAATACAAGCTTGATCCGTCGTGAGGGGTGATCACTGCTATTCGTTTACGTCGTCGATGCGGGTGGCGGCGATCATGAAATTGACGGCGACGTCATCTTCAAGCTTGTAGCGTTTGTTCAGCGGGTTGTAGGTCAGGCCGATGATTTCATCGACCCGCAAGCCCGCTTGACGGCAGTAGCTATCAAGCTCAGAGGGTTTGATGAATTTGTCCCATTCGTGGGTGCCGCGTGGCAGTAGTCGAAGCACGTACTCGGCACCAATGATCGCAAACAGATAGGATTTTGGATTGCGATTGATGGTTGAGAAAAATACCTTGCCGCCGGGCTTTACCAGCGCACTGCAGGCAGCGACCGTAGATGCCGGGTCGGGGACATGTTCGAGCATTTCGAGACAGGTCACAACATCGAAGCTGGCCGGTTCTCGCGCGGCGCAGTCTTCCGCTGAAATAGCTTCGTAATCCAGGGTTGCACCGACATCCAGCGCATGCAGGCGGGCGACCGACAGCGGCGCATCGGCCAGATCAATACCGAGCACTGTAGCGCCCGAGGTCGCCATCGATTCGGCAAGAATGCCGCCGCCACAGCCTACATCGAGTACGCGCGATTGTGTGAGATCAACACGATCCTGAATCCAGCCAAGGCGCAGGGGGTTGATTTCATGCAGTGGTCGAAATTCGCTATTCGGGTCCCACCAGCGGCTGGCCAACTCCTGAAATTTGGCAAGTTCTGCGGGGTCTACGTTGGGCGTGGTTGGCGTTGTCATGGGGAATGATTTTAACAGTGTCAGTGGCCGGGTATCGATACAGCGAAATCAAAGTCAAATGCCGCCTGAAACTACGGTTTTCGGGCCCTGTGTGGTAGAATTGAGCGGTTGATCTCTCCCGATTCTGAACACTGATTGGCCCCGCAATACATGTCTGATTTTGCCAAAGAAATACTGCCGATAAATCTCGAGGACGAGATGCGTCAGTCATTCCTCGATTACGCAATGAGCGTTATCGTATCGCGTGCCTTGCCGGATGTTCGAGATGGACTGAAACCAGTGCATCGTCGCATCTTGTATGCGATGCATGAGCAAAGCTATAACTGGAATCGTCCATACAAGAAATCGGCTCGTGTTGTCGGTGAGGTCATGGGTAAGTATCACCCGCACGGTGACTCTGCCATTTATGATTCCATGGTGCGCATGGCGCAGCCATTCAGCATGCGTTACATGATGGTGGACGGGCAGGGTAACTTTGGCTCGGTCGATGGTGATCCACCAGCGGCGATGCGTTACACCGAAGTGCGCATGGCCAAAATTACACAGGAACTACTGGCCGATATCGATCAGGAAACGGTCGACTTCGTACCTAACTACGATGGCTCTGAACGTGAACCTGCTGTATTGCCATCACGCATTCCGAATCTGTTGGTCAATGGTGGTACCGGTATCGCGGTTGGCATGGCGACAAACATTCCTCCGCACAATATCTCCGAAGTCATCAACGCCACGATTGCGATGCTTGATGATCCGACAATTACCATTGAAGGGTTGATGGAACATCTGCCCGGGCCGGATTTTCCTACCAAGGGCATCATCAACGGTGCACGCGGTATTCGTGAGGCTTACCGCACCGGACGTGGCAAGATCTACGTACGGGCCAAGGCCGATGTCGAACATAACGAGAAGACTGGCAAGGACACGATCATCGTTACCGAGTTGCCTTATCAGGTCAACAAGGCGCGTTTGCTTGAGAAAGTTGCCGAGCTTGTAAAAGATAAAAAGATCGAAGGCATCACCGAACTACGCGATGAGTCTGATAAAGACGGTATGCGCGTCGTTATCGAATTACGACGTGGCGAGTCGGGCGATGTCATGCTTAACCAGTTGTACAAGCAGACACAGTTGCAAGTGGTCTTCGGCATCAATATGGTTGCGCTTGATGAAGGGCAGCCAAAGCTTCTCAATCTTCATGATGTGTTGGTTGCGTTTATTCGCCATCGGCGTGAAATCGTCACACGGCGTACGGTTTATCTGCTGCGTAAAGCGCGAGAACGTGCCCATGTATTGGAAGGTCTTGCGGTTGCATTGGCGAACATCGATCCAATCATCCAGCTGATCAAGGAATCGCAGAATTCGCAAGAGGCCAAGGAAAAGCTGGTTGCGCAAACCTGGGAGCCGGGTATCGTCAGTGGCATGCTTGAGCGCGCCGGTGCTGAAGCATCCAAGCCGGATAATCTCGGTGAGGAATTTGGTCTGCATGATGGTCGTTACCAACTCACTGAAGTGCAGGCTCAGGCCATCCTTGATCTTCGCCTGCATCGTCTGACCGGTCTCGAGCAAGACAAGATCGTTGAAGAGTATCGCGAGATCCTCGAGCAAATCGAAGATTACCTGGATATCCTGACTGATCCCGAACGTCTGCGTCTGGTCATTCGTGGCGAGTTGGTGGATATCATCGATCAGTACGGTGATCAGCGTAAGACTTCCATCCAGGTCGATCATTCCGAAATGACGGTAGAGGACCTCATCGCTGATGAAGCGGTGGTCGTCACCTTGTCGCATGGCGGTTATGCCAAGGCACAACCCTTATCTGATTACCGAGCCCAACGTCGTGGTGGTCGCGGCAAGTCAGCCACGGCCATGAAGGATGAGGACTTTGTCGACAAGCTCTTTGTCGCCAGTATGCATGACACGGTGTTGTTCTTTACCAGCGTCGGCAAGGTGTACTGGAAGCGTGTCTATGAATTACCGGTAGCCAGTCGCAACTCGCGTGGGCGACCAATCGTTAATCTCCTGCCATTGGAAGAGAACGAGCGAGTCAATGCAGTACTTACGGTACGGGAATACACGGATACTGAATTTGTCGTGTTCGCAACCAGTAAAGGTGTGGTCAAGAAAACGGCCTTGTCAGACTTCTCCCGTCCGCGTGCCAATGGCATCATTGCGATTGACTTGCGCGTCGATGATTTTCTGATCGATGTGGCGCTGACCAATGGTAGTAACGATGTCATGTTGTTCTCAAGTGGTGGTCGAGCCATGCGTTTCAACGAGTCGAATGTACGCAAGATGGGCCGTACCGCGGCAGGTGTTCGAGGCATCAAGATGCCGGAAGAGGATACCGTGATCGGCCTTATCGTCGTTGGCGAAGGCAGTATTCTGAGCGCAACCAAGAACGGTTATGGCAAACGCACACAGCCTGACGACTATCCAACCAAAGGGCGTGGTGGCATGGGCGTCATTGATATCAAGACAACCGAGCGTAACGGTCCGGTCATTGGTGCGGTGCAGGTACGTGACGATGACGAGATCATGTTGATCACCGATGGCGGCACCTTGGTCAGAACGGCGGTGGCAGAAGTGTCAACGGTGGGTCGTAACACACAAGGTGTGCGGCTTATTCGTCTGACAGCGGGCGAGTCTCTGGTCGAGTTGACGGCGATTGATGAGGCCGATGCGAACACTGACGAATTGGTTGATGAGTTGGATGGCGACGAAACAGCGCCGGCAACACCATCTTCGAATGCTGAGGGCAGTTCTGAAGCTAATGCATCTGATGAAGGCAGCTCAGCTGAAGGTAACTCAACACCTGATGTCGCGGGCGACAACGATCAAGACACCAACGCCGGTGATGAAGACGATACTGACAACAACGCCTAGTTGTCCTGTCCAAGCGCTTTAGCTGCGATGCGTCTTCCCAATTTCAATGCAGGTCCTGCGGCAATGCCGCAGGCGGTATTGGAACGTATACAAAATGAATTGCTTGACTATCAAGGTCGGGGTTTGTCCGTGCTTGAGATGAGTCATCGTAGCGATGATTTCATGGCAATTGCCAGCCGCGCACAAACGCATCTTCGAACTCTGCTGTCGATTCCTGATACTTATCAAGTGTTGTTCATGCAAGGCGGTGCCAACGCGCAATTTTCCCTGATGGTCAACAACCTTGATGTTGACGGGCATGTCGCGTATTCCAATACCGGTTACTGGTCAGCAAAGGCCATTGCTGATGCTGCGCGTTTGTCGCAGGTCACTACCGTCTGTGAGCTGAACAAACAACCGCAATTATCGATACCCGATTCCGGGCAGTGGCAAATACCGAGCAGTGCCAGTTATTTGCATATTACGGACAATGAAACTATCGATGGTGTTGTGTTTGAAAAAACGCCTGAGACTACATTGCCACTCGTGTCTGATATGTCGTCATCGATACTTTCCCGGCCAGTGGATATCGAGTCGTACGCGATGATTTACGCTGGTGCGCAAAAAAATATCGGGCCAGCTGGAATCACTATCGTCATCATCCGTGACGATCTTGTTGATCGTTCCCGACAGCAGCGTTCAGTGCCACGCGTATTCAGCTATGCCGAAATGAGCGACAGTGGCTCCATGTTGAACACCCCACCGACATTTGCCTGGTATGCGTCCTGTTGTGTTTTCGAATGGTTGATAGAGCAAGGTGGACTTGAGGTGGTCGCTAGTCGAAACAAAGCACAGGCATCGCGGGTCTATCAATGCATCGATGAAAATGACTGTTTTGACAATCGTGTTGCTGATGCCAATCGCTCCATCATGAATATCCCGTTTGATCTGTCCGAGCCGGCCCTCGTGCCGACATTTCTGCAAGGCGCATCGCAGCGAGGCCTGATTGGCTTGAAAGGACACAAGTCTCGTGGTGGTATTCGAGCGAGTTTGTACAATGGTGTTCCTGACAAGGCAGTTGATGCGCTTGTTGACTATATGACCGACTTCTCGCGGAACCTGGCATGACGACAAAAAAAGATGGTGAAGCAAGCCTTGGCGATATTCGCAAGATTATCGACGCCATTGATCTTGAAATTCATGGTCTGTTGAACAAGCGGGCCGAGGCGGCTCTGAAAGTTGCCGATATCAAGCTTCGTGAAGCGGCAGGGGCGGCGGTGGATTTCTATCGTCCCGAGCGAGAGGCCCAGATTCTCAATGAAGTAGCGTCGCGTAATGAAGGTCCGATGAGTGACCGAGCGGTGCAGCGCATATTTCGCGAAATCATCTCCGCCAGCCTGGCACTGGAAGAACCGATGCGGGTTGCCTACCTGGGACCTGAAGGCACGTATTGTCAGACAGCCGCGGAGCGGCACTTTGGTCACGCGGTCATCACTCAGGCTGAGGCGGGAATCGGCGAGATTTTCTCGGCTGTCGAAAACGAACGGGCTCGCTTTGGCGTGGTTCCGGTTGAGAATTCGACTGAAGGTGCTATCAATCAAACCTTGGATCTGTTGACGACAACATCATTGCGTATTTGTGGTGAATTGAGTTTGCGAATACAGCATCGTTTGTTGAGCCGACAGGCGAATCTGGCCGATGTGAAAGCCGTGCACGCCCACCCACAATCGCTTGCGCAGTGTCGTCACTGGCTCGATGCCAATCTGCCGGGTATCCCTCGCATCAGTGAAAGCAGTAATGCAGCCGCTGCCCATTTGGCTGTTGACGACAATCGAATCGCCGCGATCGCCGGAGAAGCTGCGGCAAGTCACTATGATTTGACAACGCTTATGTCAGGGATCGAGGATGTAAAAAACAATACAACTCGGTTTTATGTCATCGGTAATCAGCAAATTCCACCCAGTGGCAAGGATTCAACGTCGTTGTTGGTCAGTGCACCGCATCAGCCAGGTGGGCTACTCAAATTGCTTGAACCGCTGGAAACCGCTGGGATCAGCATGACTCGGATCGAATCACGCCCGGACAAATCGGCGATGTGGGAATATGTTTTTTTTATCGATGTCGATGGTCATGAAGAAGACGATAGTTTGAAAACGGTTCTGCAAGAAATCCGGGAAATCGCGCCGAGGCTGCGTGTGCTCGGTTCCTATCCTCGCGCCTTGTAAAGAAGCCGTGAAATTCAAACAACTGTCGGTATGTGTCATTGGCCTCGGCATGATTGGCGGCTCCTTCGCCGGTGCCTTGAAACGAGCAGGGCATCTGGGCAAGGTCGGGGCGGTTGTTCGTCGTGAAGACGTTGGCAAGCTCGGCGTCGAGCTTGATCTGATCGATCAGTACACGACCTGCATTGACGAAACAATCGCCGAATACGATGTGATCATGCTGGCCGTTCCCATGCTCAGCATGCGTGAGCAAATGAACGAGCTGAAACCGTTTATCCGGCCTGACACGATCATCACGGATGCGGGAAGTGTCAAAGGTCAGTTCGTCAAAGACGCGGAATCGGCATTCGACTCCCTGACGCAACTGGTCCCGGGTCATCCGATAGCCGGAAGAGAGAAGACCGGTGTCGAAGCGTCTGACGTTACCTTGTTTACCAACAAGCGAGTTTTACTGACACCGACACCGACTACCTCGCCCGATGCCGTGGCGGCAATCACCGCCCTGTGGGAATTCACAGGTGCCATGGTCGAAAATATTGGCGTGGACCAGCACGATCGGGTATTGGCTGCGACCAGCCATTTGCCCCATGTTCTGGCATTTGCGCTGGTGGATACTCTCGCCACACAGCAGGAAGCTGAAGAGATCTTTCGCTATGCTGCCGGGGGATTCAAGGATTTCACCCGAATCGCCTCGAGTGATGCCATCATGTGGCGCGATGTCTGCCTGAGCAATCGAGACGCGATTCTTGACTCAATTGACCAACTTGACGAGCATCTCAAAAAATTGCGCTCGGCGATCGCCGATAGTGACGGTAGTCAAATTGAAGCGATTTTCAGGCGCGCACGTGACACACGCGACACTTATACGTAATCTTTTCACTAATTAGTAGTCTTTTTGTAACAGATGTGCCGCCGCTCTGTCGTTAAACTGATCATTATGAAAAATTACTTAGTTGGACGAAGCCTGATTCTGGCCTTTTGCCTGGGCGGTGCCGTTGCGTGCTCGTCAGGTGGTTCGTCTATCGATGAGGGGCCAGCGCTCGGTGGCAATACCGACGGTATCTCCGGTGGGACTACGGGCGGTACCACTGGTGGGTCGTCCGGTGGCACAACAGGGGGAACAACCGGTGGTGGCAATCCTCCTTCTGGTGGTGCGACAGATGGTGTTGGCACTCCCGGCACTGTCGGCGTTTTCAGCGGGCTGAATGTTTTCCATCGCAGTGGTCAGACATTCCTCACCTGGAATGAAGCCAATGACCAGACTGGCTATCATGTCTATCGTTCCAATCAGCCGATTACGAGTGCGAATCTGTCATCCGCTCAGCGTTTAACCGAACAATGGGGCTCGTTGGACGCTTTAACCTCATTGCATCGCATGGCGGGTAACGGCGCACCTGCAAACTTCGTTATCAATGAATTGTCGGCACCGCTGCGTGACGACCAGGGTTTGTTCGTTTACACAACTCAGGCAAATGAAGCCGGTCCCGCCTACTACGCGGTGACAGAGGTTGTAAACGGTTCCGAAGTTCGCACGGTCAATCCAGGACAAACGGCAACCTCCGAGCCGGTTAGCGAACAGTTCGCCTCGCCAGCACCAGTACTGGTTTCTTCAGTCAACGGTGGTCGCGGCAGGGTTTATACACAGTTCATGGATTACGCGAACTGGAATCCTACTTTGAAAGGCTATGCCTTCAACTATGCAGTGGCGTTACCGGCTGATTACAATCCATCGATTGCCTATCCATTACGTCTGGAACTTCATGCTTACGGCGAACGACACAAGTTTGTTGAACAGACTGAGTTCGACTGGCCTGTCATCCAATTGTTTACCGATGACCCGGGCGCCGACGCTGGTTCGCTGCATACCTGGTGGTACGGATTTGCTGCAGAACATGACTATCGTCGTAGCGGTACCCCGCAAGGTGGAACAGTGGTCAACTTTACCGAGCAACGTGTCATGCGTGCCGTCGAGGAAGTTATTCGCGATGGCGGTATCAATGTCGATACCAATCTTATTCATGCATTCGGACACTCCATGGGCGCCTCTGGTGCTTTGTCCCTTGGCATGCGCTACGGCAATGTGTTTGCCGGTATTTATGCCAGTGAGCCAATGACGAACTACCGAACAAGCCCGACATTTGAAAATGAATTCGTCAGTCTTTGGGGGCAGAAAGCGCCGAATCTTGTGATTGAAAATGATGGCCCGTTTTCCGACATCATTCGTCAATACAGTAACAGCGGCACATCGCCAACGCTTGTCTGGGACTGGATGGATCATCCACGCCAGCTTGCCAGACGCAGTGGCGAGGACATGGCTTATCTGATGGTCGATCATGGCAAGCAAGACACGGTGATTGATTGGCAGACTCAGGGACGACCATTCGTACGTGCACTGACTGATGGCAAGCGTGGTTTTTCCGGGCAATCCATTGGTGATGCCGGACATTTTTGGCAAGGCTTTGGCGGCGTACCAACGCAACAGTTTGGTTTTGGTTTCAGTACGAATACCGGTTGGGTATATGAACGCAGCGCCAGTTTTCCAGGCATCCTCAATGCCAGTGGTTCCGGTGCGGTAGATGCAGGATCTTCCGGTGACGATCGCTATAACCTGACCATCGAGTGGTCAACACCTTGGCTTTCCTTCCACCAGCCTATTCTGGATCAGCCGGGTCGTTATGAAATATCCCTACGCTCGACGTTCGGTGGTAACCAGACAGCAGATATAACGCCGCGTCGGACAACTGGTTTCAAGCCAAGCCCAGGGCAGACTTGCAGTTGGACGGCTGTTGAAATCAGCTCTGGAAATACGATTGGTCAAGGTAATGAAGTTGTTGACTCCGTGGGTTTGTTCACGGCGCGACAAGTCCCCATTTTTGCCGGTAGTGGCTCGCGTCTGCGCATATCGTGTTGATCGTGCGCGTTTGATGTAAGTCGCGCATGCGTTGATTTGCGCGCTTAATGTGAATTGCTGCATTGCAGGCTTTCATCCAGGTCACATTAAGCACGCTTTATCTTAAAGACGACACTACCCGACACCGCCAAGTACTGTTTACGGTGATTTAAAGAGGTTGGCGAATGGGTATCAGCAGAACACTTTTGTGCTGCGCTTTTGTGTCTGTCGGTGCGGTGGCTTCCACCGCTTCCTTAGCCGCTACCATTGACGATACGTTTCCGGAATCATCAGCGAGTCTGCTGGAGCGTAACGATCCACGATTGTTTGCCTTGTTGGCAGATGCTGATGCCACGTCGATGAACAATCGCGTACACATCGAGCGATGGTATGACAATCCGGGCGTCAATCGACCAACCAGCGTTATTGCCGAGACTATCTCCAACACCGATGACGCATACGACATCAGCGCATCAAGTCAGTTTTTGCATGAACTTGTCTTGCCAACTGTCGATGACGATCCCTATCGGGTCGAAGCCTATCCGAGTAACGGCGACACGCAAGTGGTCATGTGGGCAACTATCGACGAAACCAAAGATCACGAAACCAAAGATCGGGTCGGTACCAAGCCGTATGCTAGAGCTTATGAGCGTACTTACGAACGGGCGCGTATCAATTTTGAATCCAATATTCTTGATATCGGTCGGCAGCTGGCAAGAGTCGAGACGGTCGATTCGGGCAAATTGCGTTACAGGCAGAGTTGGGTATCGGACAGTTTTCGAATTTCACGCAGTGAGCCCCCAGAGCACCTGATCGCTGCGGATCAGATCGATAATGAATTTTTCAGCTTGCGTATGACGCGGTGGTGGAATGCTGACGACTACGCGCTGCATGTTGACTATTACCTCTTGGTGCGTGATGTCGAGGTTTTGCCTGATGATGAGCATCGCTTCCACGATGCGGTGGTACAGGCGCAGAACCTGCTGAGCTTTACTGTTGGCGATGCCCGGACGGTGGTGACCGCCGAAGCTGATCAGTAGTTGAATGAAATGTGCGCTGATCCGCTAAATTCGGCCCAAAATCCCGTCTTTGTGAGTAATCTGACGTTTCCCTGACCACCGTGTATAGATTGTATCTCTTGGGCGACATGCCGCTCCGGTAGAATTCAGGGTACACAAGCTTATTTCGAATCAGGTCTCTGCGTGCCCAACCCTAAAGAATCATTGCTTTCTACCCGACGTATCACGGCGCTCGTACTCACCCTGGCTGTCGGCGTTTTGTCCGCCTGTGGCGGCGGATCAGGGGGTGAATCCGGCAACACTGATGTCATTAACCCAGGCGTTGATAACTTGCTTCCGCCTTTGCCATCGCCCGCATTGACGTCAGCACCGTCTCAGGACGATGAACCACTATCCGAATCAGGTGACTTGAACACGATAAGCGAATTCGTGGTTGTCAGAGATGCCGGTGTGCCTTTACCTGATGTCAAGGTGGCTACCTTGACGATCGAAGACTTCAATGCCGGTGTGCCTGCGCCGGTCATCGACATACCGCCAACGGTTGATCCGGCAACCAATGCAGCCCCGTTTTTTGAGGGTTTGGAAAATCCGGAATTGTTCGCAGGAGAAATCCTTGAGATCGTTTATCGGCCGCTTGATACCGATGGTGACTTACCCGGCATGTTTCCGAACGATCTGCCCAAAGGGGCTTCGTTCGATGACAACTTTGACGGCTCAAAAACGTTTCGCTGGCAACCGTTGCAAGGTGATGTTGGCATTCGTGAGTTCGCGGTTACCGCTGTCGATGCTGCCAACCCTGCCTATCGCTCCACGCAGAACATTCGCATAAAAATCAATTTGCCGGAGGATGAATCAGCCATCCCCAATGTCGCACCCACACTCGACCGACTACCGGACTTTGAATACACCGTACGCGTCGGTGATCCTGTGGTAATCGAACTTAAAGGTATTGATCTGAACGGTACGATCCCGGTCATCGAGATACCAGAAGCGCCAGAGGGTGCCAGCTTCAATGCCCATCCATTTCGTGACGGCATATTCGTGCTGAAGTTTGTCCCAAGCACAGTCGGCGTTCTTGATTTGACCGTATTGGTACGTGATTCTGTTGACCCTGGTCTGAGTACGCTTGAGACTTTTGATATCACGGTCGCTGGTGCAGACTTCCCAGCCCGTAGTGGTGAACGATTGAAATCGTTGGCGGCCGAGCGTTCGATCCTGTTCGGCTATGCCTCGGCCGATGAGTTCTACCATCAGCCTGATGGCGCTTTGTATGCGGAAATCGCTGCCTCTGAATTTGATTTTGTAACGCCGGAAGGATCGATGAAAATGGGCGTAATCAATCCTTTACCTGGTCGTTATGATTTTGCCAGGGCTGACAATCTCGTTCGATTTGCCCGCCAGCACAACATGCAGATTCATGGGCATACCTTGGTCTGGCACCGCCTCTTGCCCGAGTGGATATTGAATGCGCCCGCTGCCGATGTCGAAGGGCATATGCGTGAACACATCGATCGCGTAATGACGCGCTATAGCAATGACGTCAATCTTTGGGATGTGGTCAATGAACCGATTGCCGAATTCGGCGGTTTTCGTGATTCCGTCTGGTTCTCGGCGATGGGCGAGTCCTATGTAGCGACAGCGCTCAGACAAGCCCGCCAAACTGATCCGGACGCAAGTTTGTTGATCAATGAATTTGATGTCGAGGTGCCCGGACCGAAGCAAGATACCTTTTTCGAAATGCTTGACGATTTGATCGCCGCTGATGTTCCACTCGACGGTATCGGGTTCCAGTTACATGTGTTCACCAGTTTCGATCAGTTTGATGATGTGCGCGCAGCGTTTCAACGTGTGGCTGATCTTGATCTGGATATCTATATCACCGAGCTCGATGTGTCACTGGAAGGTGGTGCGAACAACGAGACTCAGGCCAATGTATTCCGGCAGCTGGTCTCCTTGTGTCTGGAGCAAGCTCGCTGCAAGGCTGTACAAACCTGGGGCTTTACCGATCAATATTCGTTCAGGCGCATGTTCAATCCTTTGATCTTTGATCGCAGCTATCAGGAAAAACCCGCCTATGGTGCGGTGCAGGATGCCTTGAGCAACTGAAACTCGCGCCCGCTGTAGCCCCTCAACATAGCTCTCGCGTACTTGCTTGTCCCCCATGTTGTGGCTCGTGCTTGCGACACCCGCCGCCGCATGAGATCATGGCGCTACCCAGTGCGTTTGCGCACCTGAATATTCCTGACTATCCAAGAGCCACTCTCTTGAGCACCTCAAAACTGACTTTCAAAGCCCACCCGGCCACGCGACTCTCGGGTCGCATTCGTGTTCCCGGTGATAAATCCATGTCTCATCGTTCGATCATGTTCGGTGCGATCGCCCACGGTACAACGACCGTGACCGGTTTCCTCGAAGGGGAGGACAGCCTGCATACGCTTGATGCGTTTCGCGCGATGGGTGTGCGGATCGAACGTGGTGGGCCTGGCGAGGTCACCTTGTATGGCAAAGGCCCGGAAGGATTGTCACCGGCATCCAAACCGATCTATCTTGGCAATAGCGGGACAGGCATGCGTTTGATGAGTGGCTTGCTCGCCGGTCTGAACTTGCCAACTACGCTGACTGGGGATGAATCCCTGAGCGGCCGGCCCATGCGCCGCATTGTCGATCCATTGAACACCATGGGTGCGTCGATCAAGACAGAGGATGACGGCACACCGCCGTTACATATTGATCGTAGTGAACAACTGCACGGCATTGAATACACCTGTCCGATAGCAAGCGCACAGGTGAAGTCGGCCATCCTGCTTGCTGGGCTTTCGGCCAACGGCAAGACGACCGTTCACGAACCGGCAGTCACACGTGATCATACCGAACGCATGTTGCGCGGCTTTGGCGTTGATGTGACCAGCGATGACCTTACTGCAAGTATCGAAGGAGGTCAGTCGCTGACAGCAACCTCATTGACGGTGCCAGGTGATATCTCTTCGGCTGCTTTTTATCTGGTCGGTGCCAGCATGACCCCAGGATCCGATTTGACGATAGAAGGGGTTGGCATGAATCCATCGCGAACGGGTGTCATTGATATCCTGCGTTTGATGGGCGCCAGCATCGATGTGCGCAACCAGCGTGATGCGGGTGGCGAACCGGTTGCTGATCTGCATGTTATTGGTGGACAGCTGCGTGGTATCGAGGTGCCTGAAAACCTGGTGTCTCTGGCGATCGACGAATTCCCGGCCCTGTTTGTTGCAGCGTTGGGTGCCACTGGCCAGACGGTGGTCAGCGGTGCGGAAGAATTGCGCGTAAAGGAAACCGACCGGATACAAGTCATGACCGATGGGCTCCGGGCGCTCGGTGCATCGATCGAAGACACACCCGATGGCGCACGTATACAGGGTGGGGCGGATGGTGCCGCCCGGCTTGCTGGTGGAACAGCTGATAGTGTTGGCGACCATCGCACGGCGATGGCATTTTCGATGGCGTCATTGATCAGTGACGGGCCGATTACAATTCTCGATTGTGCCAATGTGAATACCTCATTTCCTGGTTTTGCCGATCTTGCCAACGCCAATGGCTTGCAAGTTGACGTGAGCTGATAGAGTCGCTTCATGAGCATTCCGGTAATCACGATTGATGGGCCATCTGGGGCTGGCAAGGGCACCATCGCGCAGCAACTGGCCAAACGTCTAGGTTATAGGCTGCTGGACAGTGGTGCCGTCTACCGTGCAGCGGCTGTGCATGCGCTCAGAAGTGGTGCTGATCTTGAAGATGAAACATCCGTGATGCTTGCCATGGATACGCTTGAGGCGCGTTTTGAGCCCAGTCCATCGGGGATACAGGTATTTCTGGCAGATCTCGATATAACCGCGGAATTGCGCTCGGAGACCACGGCTGCGGCGGCTTCCCGGGTTGCAGTGATGCCGCGCGTGCGCGAGTCTTTGCTTGATGAACAGCGGAGTTTTCGCACCGCGCCCGGCCTGGTTGCCGACGGACGAGATATGGGTACCGTGGTGTTTCCCGATGCAACGCTGAAGGTTTTTTTATCGGCCTCCGTGGAGGTTCGAGCCGAAAGACGTGCTAAGCAGTTGAAAGACAAAGGGATTGAGACTACAATGCCCGGCTTGCTGCAGGAGATAGAAGCGCGGGATCGACGAGATTCGACACGGGCACATTCACCGCTGAAAGCCGCGGAGGGTGCACTTGTCATTGATTCCAGCAACCTGACAATCAGTGATGTTCTCAATGAGATCATTGCCGCCTTGCCTGAACAACTGTACGTTACCTGATAAAGGTTTTCGTTCGATTGACTGCAAAGGCTGAGCGTCTGGAGTGACCCTTGCATCAAGCAGTCCGGCTGTGTGTCTGGCTTTTAACATCAGATAGGCAACCAACCTGCAAAACGTTACCACTGCACCGGGAGGGTACAGTGTCCATTTAACTATCCATCGTCTTGTCAGGAAGACATTGCGTCATTCACCCACAGGTTACATTCCTACATGTCAGAATCTTTTGCGGAGCTGTTTGAAGAGAGTATTTCCAACGCTCAAATGAAAACCGGGTCAATCCTGACCGGAACAGTAGTTGATATCACTGGTGACTATGTCATCGTTAACGCGGGCCTCAAATCTGAAGGTGCCGTACCTATCGAAGAATTTGAAAATGAATCGGGCGAAGCCGCCGTTAAGATTGGCGACACGGTTGAAGTAGCACTCGATTCAGTTGAAGACGGCTTCGGTGAAACCAAGCTGTCTCACGAAAAAGCGCGCCGAGCGCGTAGCTGGACTGTGCTGGAAAAGGCACAAGAGAATGACGAAATCATCAAGGGCAACATCACTGGCAAGGTCAAGGGTGGCTTTACCGTTGAAGTCTGCGATATCCGCGCATTCCTGCCAGGTTCACTGGTTGATGTTCGTCCGGTTCGTGATACCAGCTATCTCGAAGGCAAAGAGCTTGAGTTCAAGGTTATCAAGCTTGATCAGCGTCGTAACAACGTGGTGGTTTCACGTCGTGCGGTTGTTGAATCCGAATACAGTGCCGAGCGCGAGCAACTGCTCGAAAATCTGCAAGAAGGACAGGAAATCACTGGTATCGTCAAGAACCTCACCGACTACGGTGCTTTCCTTGACCTCGGTGGTATTGATGGACTGTTGCATATCACTGATATGGCCTGGAAGCGCGTCAAGCATCCTTCTGAAGTGGTCGAAGTCGGTCAGGAGATGCACGTCAAGGTACTTAAGTTCGATCGCGAACGTAACCGCGTATCGCTTGGCCTGAAGCAACTCGGTGAAGATCCATGGGTCGATCTCACTCGTCGTTATCCGGAAGGCTCACGCCTGTTCGGCAAGGTCACAAACATTGCCGACTACGGTTGCTTTGTTGAGATCGAAGAAGGTGTTGAAGGTCTGGTTCACGTCTCTGAAATGGATTGGACCAACCGTAACGTCAACCCGAACAAGGTTGTCGCCCTCGGTGATGAAGTCGAAGTCATGATCCTCGACATCGATCAAGAGCGTCGTCGTATCTCGCTCGGCATCAAGCAGTGCAAGCCGAATCCTTGGGAAGACTTCTCTGAATCGTTCAACAAGGGTGACAAGGTTTCTGGAACCATCAAGTCAATCACTGACTTCGGTATCTTTATCGGCCTTGAAGGCGGTATCGATGGTCTGATTCACTTGTCGGATCTGTCCTGGAACGAGACGGGCGAAGAAGCCGTTCACAACTACAAGAAAGGTGACGAGCTCGAAGCGGTTGTGCTTGCTGTTGATCCAGAGCGTGAGCGTATCTCGCTTGGCGTCAAGCAGATCGAGCGCGATCCGTTTGGTCAGTGGGTTGCTGACAACCCTAAAGGCAGTATCGTTAAAGGTACCGTCAAGGAAGTTGATCAGAAAGCCGCTGTCGTTGACCTCGGTGAAGGCGTCGAAGGCGTATTGCGTGCCAGTGAAATTGCCCGCGATCGCGTCGAAGATGTTCGTCAGCATCTTAAAGAAGGTGAAGTGGTTGAAGCCAAGTTCATTGGCACCGATCGAAAGTCTCGTATGCTGAGTCTATCGATCAAGGCGAAGGATTACGCTGAAGAAGCCGAAGCCATGCAGGATTACAACGACACGAGCGGTGAATCATCAGGTGGCACAACACTGGGTGATTTGATGAAGGAGCAGCTCGGCGACCTCGACAAGTAAGAGGTCAGCGTAGTGACGTAGCAATGAAGGGCGAGGTAGCAATACCTCGCCCTTTTTTACAACAGCTAAACGAGGTCCCATGAACGATAGCTCACGTACAGATAACAGCTTGACCAAATCGGATCTGATCGATTCCCTGGCGCGCAACCAGAATCATCTTGCGCAGAAAGATGTCGAGCTGGCTGTCAAAAGCTTGCTTGAAAAAATGAGTCAGGAACTGGCCAACGGAGACCGGATAGAGATTCGCGGTTTTGGCAGTTTCAGCTTGCATTTCCGTGGCGCCAGAATGGGGCGTAACCCCAAATCCGGTGACGCGGTTGCATTGCGCGGTAAACATGTTCCTCACTTCAAACCGGGTAAAGAGCTGCGAGAACGTGTCAATGAGCTTGCACAATCTCGTCGCGAGACTGATGGCAGCGAGGGTGGTTTGTCCGCCGGCGCGCCGGGTACCAACACTTAGCACGTAAAGATGCTCAACCTTCTCTGGTTCTTGTTACCGGTAGCGGCCGCCGCCGGCTGGTTTGCTGCGCGGCGTAGTGGCGCTGCACGTCCCGAAGCCTTCTGGGATTACGCAAGTAATTTTCATGAAGGCTTGAACGTTCTATTGAATGAACGACATGGTAGCCCAACAGATCTCTTTGATAGCCTGTCGGACACGGATCGTGATACCGCTGATACGCATATCGCACTTGGCAATCTTTATCGCCGCCGCGGCGATGTAGAGCGAGCCATCCTGTTGCATGAAAGCCTGCTCGAAAAGGCCGAGCTCGGTGATGAAGTTCATGCATCTGCACGTCTGGCGTTGGCGCATGACTACAGTTCGGCAGGACTACTGGATCGATCTGAAAAAGCCTTGCGCGATCTGATTGAGACCGGGCATCGCAAGGGTGATGCCTACAAAAGCTTGCTGCAGTTGCATGAACGTGAGCGCGACTGGGGTCAGGCGATCAGTGTGGCAGAAGACTATCAACGAGAGACTGGTGATGCCAATTCCGCTCTGGTTGCCCACTATTATTGTGAGCTGTCCGCAAAGGCGAGCGATGATGGCTACAGGGAAGAGGCCCGCACGCTGCTGGACAAAGCCTTGTCCAGTGATCCGCAAAGTGCTCGCGCGAATATCATGATTGCCGAGTTGGCCCTGGCCAGTGGCGATGCGCAAACGGCGATTGATCGATACGCTCGGGTTGAACAACTGCGGCCGGATCTGATGCCTGAGACCATCGAACAACGATTTGATGCGCTCTGCAGCAGTGAGGACACCACTCAGCTACATACTTTTGTCAAACATATTCGTAATCAGCGCAATGCTTATTCGGTGGTTCGCAAAACGCGAGATGTCATTGAACAGATCGATGGTCGCGACGCTGCCGACAAATTCTTCAAGGCGCAGGTACTTAAACGCCCATCTTTAAAAGGTTTGCGTGATTGGGTGTCAGATCAAGTGCCCTTGAGTCGCCCCGGTGAGCGAGAAAAGGTGCAGGTCATACTGCAACTTCTTGATCAGGTCACTGAAGACAAGCCTACCTATCAATGCAGTCATTGTGGGTTTCAAGGGAACGTCTTGCATTGGCGTTGTCCGAGTTGTGGAACCTGGGATAGTGTGCGAACGATAATCGGTGTCGAAGGGGAGTAGAGGCCATGACTTGTATCATTACTGCGCTTGATTACGCGCGGGCTCAGGATGCGACACGTCTTGTTGCGCAGCTCGATCCGACATTGACGCGTGTCAAGATCGGCAATGAGCTCTTTACCGCTGCTGGGCCAGCCTTGGTCGAGCACTGTCAAAAACAGGGTTTTGATGTTTTTCTGGATCTGAAATACCACGATATTCCGAACACGGTGGCAAAAGCGGTGGCCGCGGCGGGTTCGCTGGGTGTCTGGATGGTGAACCTGCACGCTGGCGGCGGCCTGCGCATGATGCTGGCTGCACGTGAGGCACTGGTTCCTTATTCCGGTAACAAGGGAACACGGCTTATTGGTGTCACAGTGCTGACCAGTCTCGACGCAGATGAGCTACAGGATATCGGTTTTGCTGCAACGCCAGCTGAACAGGCCGTGCGATTCGCTACGCAGGTAGCCGATGCGGGTCTTGATGGGGTGGTGTGTTCGGCGCACGAAGTGGCGGCTATCAAGGCGGCGCACGGCTCACATTTTTTGACCGTGACACCGGGTGTTCGACCAATCGGTGCCGCCGTCACATCCAGTGGCAGCCAGTCTGATGATCAGCGTCGTGTCATGACGCCGGTCGATGCCATCAATAATGGCAGTGACTACCTGGTGATCGGCCGGCCCATAACTCAAGCGAAAAACCCGGGCGAGGCGCTATCGACGATTCATCGCGAAATTCAATCCACAGTGGCTAGCGCTGAAAATAAGCGTAACGGAGAAACCGCCTGATGGCAGCTGACCAGAAGATCTATATCTCGGCGCAGCAGCTGCTTGAGGATTCACTCGAGATCGGTCGGCAGATTCTGCTCAGTGACTTTCGTCCTGACTTTATCGTTGGTGTCTGGCGAGGGGGTACTCCGGTGGGGATCATGGTTCAGGAGCTACTTGATTTTTATGGCGTTGAGACCGACCATATTTCGATTCGCACTTCATCCTATGCTGGAATGAGTCGAATGGAGACGCCAGTCAGGGTGCATGGATTGAGCTACCTGACGCAAAAGGTCAACGCCGAAGATTCACTACTGATCGTCGATGATGTGTTCGATACAGGTCTGAGTGTCAAATCAATCATAGACAAACTCAAACGACGTTGTCGGCGGAATCTGCCACACGAGCTGCGCGTTGCGACGGCCTATTACAAGCCGAGTAAAAACCAGACAGACTTCGAGCCTGATTTCTGCGCACACAAGTTGGATGAATGGTTGGTTTTCCCGCATGAAATGGAAGGATTGTCTCGCGAGGAGATTCGTACCAACAAACCGCATCTCATCCCGGTGATGGATTCGCTCGAAGGCAAGGTCGCGCCAGCCAAAATCCGCCATGAGTGATTGAACTCCCGACACTTGTCGTTTTGCTCGAAAATCCCTACACTCGTCGGAGTGCGCCGGAGTGGTGGAATTGGTAGACACGCCGGATTCAAAATCCGGTTCTGGAAACAGAGTGCGAGTTCAAGTCTCGCCTCCGGCACCATCCCTTGTCTCGATTGAAACAGCCCTGTCGGGCCTCCCTTCAGTGCCTGACAGCTTTTGCCCGATGCGCGCAATACTGTAATCGTCACACTCGTTTAAAGTTCATCGTTTTATCTTCCTCGTTCGCTGCTATTCTTTAATTTATGCCTTTTCACTGTATTTAATTCCGATGCAGTGAGGTGAGGCGACAATAGCTGGTCCTCACGTAATTGATTCTTGCAGGGCCAGCAGGATTACGTTGGACAGATAATGCGGCATACGGAATCGACAAGTACTATCGCTGGTCCATGGAAGAAAGCGGCTTATCTTTGCATGCTCCTTTTGATGGGCTGTGGAAGTGGCTCTGATCCATCGTTTGATGAGCCCAGAGACGATCAATCGCCTGTCATCGAAGACAACAACCTTGTCTTTTCAGGTCCTGTCCATTATCTGCATGGTTATATACGAAGCGATCAAGTTGGCATTCGTTTGTTGCCAATAGATGAGACCTTCGAGCTGCAATTCACCGAAGCGAATTTTTCGGCCAGTGCAGGTGTGCTGCGTGTCAGTGGACCGTGTTTCGACATGCTTATCAATACCAGCCGAAATGGTAACGAATACGAGTTGAGTAACTCGCGCAATACCCGCCCGCTTGGTTGCCAGTCTACGTTTGTCAATGAAACACTGTCGGACACATTGCAGACGGTTGTCAGTGTGATGCAATCAGATGTGGTCACTATCGAGTCGACAGAGAACTACCTGTTGTTGGGTCCGCAAGGTGGTGAGTTGTTGGCTTTCAATACTGTGCCGCTTCGAGCCGATAACCTGGAATTGAACCCGGCGGTGAACCTATCGCAAAGACGATGGGCGCTTGAATCGATTCGAACCTTGGAATCAGGCTTCGCTGCCGTCCCTCTTGGCATGACGGCTTTCATGAGTTTTGGTCAAGACCAGATGCTTGAACTGGACCTCGGTTGTTCCAGTGGCAGCGGCGGGGTGCGTGTTGGCTCCGGGATCATCTCGATCATTGATCTTTCATTCACTGATTCTCTTTGTTTACCCGATGACCCAACCCAAGAAGATCCAACACAAGGTTATCCGACTGAGCTTGTCGAGGCGTTCTTCACGCGGGGCAATGTCATCCCGCTGGCTTTTTCCCAGGTGAATGATCAACTGCTGCTGTTCAACGGGCGTGATACCGTTTTGGTTTTTTCCGGGCGTGTGATCAATGAGAACGAGTTGTTACCGTTGATCTCTGAGTTGGACAGGGGGGATCTGACGCTGGGCGGGATTGATGTCAACTCGGTGCAAAGACGCACCGATATCATTCGTGACCAGGTTGCCTTGGACGAGCTGTACGGTTCGCTCCTGACCGATTATGGACTGACGCAGTTAGAAGCACCTGTTGTCGATTTCACACGTTTTACCGTGATCGCTGCATTTTATGGTCATAACAACCAGACGGGTTATGACCTGGTGGTACGAAACGCGGTAGAGACTGAAAGTGGTCTGGATGTATTTCTGACCAGTCGCGACCCCGACAGCAACTTGTTGAACACGAATTGCTTTGTTGATGATATGGAGTCAGCACCGTTTTCCATTGTGTTGGTCGACAGCAGGCAAACACCGGTTACAACCCGCATTCGCGAGACTTCATTTTGTACTGGCTTATGGGATATTGTGGGCTGAGTGTCGAAGGTCGCAATAGTTAGTTGCGCGATTTAGTCACGCGTTAAGCCCCTTCATGCCTTCTTCTGTATAACGCTCACCCGCAACCGGTAACTCTGCGATTGCTTGTTCCAGATTATTTATCTCGTTCTGTGAAAGGACGACTTGAGCAGCAGCCATATTTTCGTCCAGATACTTGATTCGCTTGGTTCCAGGAATGGGCACGATGTCGTCACCTTTGGTTAACAACCAGGCTAATGCGATCTGCGCTGGCGTACAGTTTTTTGCATTAGCCAGTTGGGTGACAACGTCAACAATCGCAGTATTGGTTTCAATGTTCTCGCTTGCAAAACGAGGCAGGTTTCCGCGGAAGTCGTCGCTGCCGAAAGTATTATTTTTATAGTCTGTTCCAGTCAGAAACCCGCGCCCCAGCGGTGAGTAAGGGACAAAACCGATGCCCAGTTCACGGCATGTCGGCAGTATTTCCTGCTCGACATCACGCGTCCAGAGAGAATATTCAGACTGCACGGCGGTGACAGGGTGGACGGCATGGGCTCTGCGTAGCGTCTCGGCGCTGACTTCGCACAAACCAATATGACCAATCTTGCCTTCTGTTACCAGCTGCGATAGCGTGCCCATGACCTCTTCGATAGGGCGGGATCGGTCGATGCGGTGAATGTAGTACAGGTCGATTCTATCGACGCCCAGACGTCGCAGTGATGCCTCGCAGGCACTCTTGGCATAGGCAGGACTGTTGTCCAGCGTTCTGGCGTATTCACCAGGCTTACGCACAATGCCAAACTTGGTTGCGATCACCGCCTCGGGTTTGCGGGCTGCCAAAAAACGACCGATCAATTCCTCGTTATGATGCGAGCCATACATGTCTGCAGTGTCGAAAAAGGTGACACCGAGATCGGCCGCGCGATTCAATACTGCCATTGATTCGACATCGTCGCGCGGACCATAGAATTCACTCATACCCATGCAACCGAGGCCTAGCGCGGAAACCGAGAGTGTTGGGGACAATGATCGTTGCTGCATCGGATAACTGCCTTTTTCTTTCTACGGGGCCAAGCTAAAGCATTCTGGCTCGAATTAACAGCAATCAATTTCAAGCATCAAAGCGTTACTATTGTCCGCCGCCTCTCGTCATCTAATACAGCCTCCATTGAAACGCAGCGATTTCGCCTTCGACCTTCCCAAAGAACTCATTGCCCAGACCGCTCTGGAGTCTCGCAGTGCCAGCCGTTTGTTGGTGCTCGACGGTATAGAGACCGATCATCGCCGGTTCACCGAGTTGCCGTCGCTGTTGCGCGCCGGCGATCGACTGGTTTTCAATAATACGCAAGTGATTCGCGCTCGCATCCATGGGCAGAAAACTACGGGTGGGCAATTGGAATTGATGCTTGAAAGGGTGTTGCCCGCGGGGCGTGTATTGGCCAAGATTCGCGCCAGCAAATCTCCGCGACCGGGTTCCTCGATCGTGTTGCATGGAATCAATGAAAGTGAATCTGAGCCGAATTCCAAAGAACAGCTACAAGCTGAAGTTGTTGGCCGGCAGGATGATCTGTTTGAACTGGTTGCCAGCGATGCCAGTCGGTCTTTGTATGAATTCATTCAGCGGCATGGAGAGGTACCGCTGCCACCGTATATAGAGCGCGCAGTCGATGCGACCGACACGCATCGTTATCAAACCGTTTATGCCTCGGTGCCGGGTGCGGTTGCGGCACCGACTGCGGGCCTGCATTTTGATGAGGCACTATTCGCTGCATTGCAACAGTGTCAGGTTGAGATAAGCCATATTACTTTGCACGTGGGGGCTGGCACCTTTCAACCGATGCGCGTTGATAACCCGGCAGATCACATCATGCACCCGGAGCGTATTAGCATCGATGCCGAAACAGTCGCTGAAATTAATGACACGCAGGAGAAGGGTGGCCGCATTATCGCGGTCGGCACCACCAGTGTCAGAACACTTGAAGCGGTTGCTGCCGCAAACGATGGTCGTTTAAAACCCTACACCGGCGAAACCCGATTGTTCCTGACGCCGGGCTCGAGGTTTCATATCGTTGACGGCATGATCACCAACTTTCATCTACCTGAATCAACCTTGTTGATGCTGGTGTCGGCGTTTGCTGGCTATGACAATACGATGGCCGCTTATCAGCAAGCCATCGAAGAGCGGTATCGCTTTTTCAGTTACGGTGATGCGATGCTGGTCTGGCCACAACCTGGAGTCCGTCTGTGAGTATGCGTTTTACCAAGATTGCCAA
>CAYULV010000025.1:0-3118 GCA_964445655.1 uncultured Granulosicoccaceae bacterium
CCATACGGGATTTCTTGGCCATTTACGCTTGACTCACGGACTCAGCATCGGTTGCGGCCGTTGCTGTGGATTCGGTTGGGTTTTGGGGCGCGCCTGGTGCTTTGCTGGTGCGCGACTGCTGGCGGATGATCTCGCCTGCAAGCGCGAGATAGGCCAACGCCCCACGCGATGTTTTGTCGTACTGCATGATCGAGACACCATGGCTAGGCGCTTCGGCCAGACGAATATTTCGCGGCACCATCGTGTTGAATACTTGATTACCAAAATGCTGTACCAGTTGGGCGGACACTTCGGCACCCAGGTTGTTGCGACCGTCATACATGGTGCGTAACAGACCTTCGATTTCGAGTGATGGGTTGACACTTTCGCGGATGCCCTCGATGGTTTCGAGCAATGCCGACAAGCCCTCAAGGGCGTAGTACTCACATTGGATCGGCACGAGCACGCTGTCTGCGGCAACAAAAGCGTTCAAGGTCAGGACGTTCAGAGACGGCGGGCAATCGATCAGCAGATAGTCGTATTGTTCTCGAACCGCGTTCAATGCGTCCTTCAAACGGCGCTCTCGGCCATCCATGTCCATCAACTGGATCTCCGCCGCGGTCAAGTCGGAGTTGGCGGGCAATACATCACAACCATTTTCCTCAGAGCGAACGAGTACCGTACTGATCGGCGTCTGCTCGACCAGGATATCGTAGACGCTGGTTTCGACATCGTATTTGTCGACACCACAGCCCATGGTGGCATTGCCCTGTGGGTCCAGGTCGATCAACAGAACACGCTTTTGCATCGACGCGAGAGCCGCGGCGAGATTCACACAAGTTGTGGTCTTCCCGACGCCACCTTTCTGGTTAGCGATGGCGATTATCCGGCTCATAGCGCAAGTGTAACCTAGAGCCGCCGACATACCGACACATGCCGCGGCGCATCGACACCCGGCACCGCAATATTCACAGTTTGTTCAACCGCAAACGGCCCCTCCGGCACCACCGGCATCAACTCAGCCTGCCCCAGCATGACCACCACCCGCCCCCCCGGCGCGCAAAACCTTTTGGACACCCACAAAAATTCAGCAGGCGCCGTAAAGGCCCTCGACGTAACAAATGCCGCTGTCGCCTCCACCCGTTCGGCCCGCTCATTGATTACGCACACGTTTTGGACACCCACATTCTGGATGGCCTGCTGCTGAAAACGGGTCTTTTTGCCATTCGATTCGATCGACAAGAAATTGAGATCCGGGCGCACGATGGCCAGCGGCAGGACCGGAAAGCCCGCTCCGGTACCAATATCGATGACATCGTATTTGTGGGTGTCCAATTCTGTATCCACCGCGAGGTCTGCGCTCGGGAGTTTGTGGGTGTCCAAAAAGGGGGCGAGCACCAGGCTGTCGAGGAGGTGTCGGGCGATCATGTCGCTGGGGTCGCGGACGGCGGTGAGGTTGTAGACGCGGTTCCATTTGACGAGCAAGGAGACCAGGTCGAGGAGCTTGGCTTGCTGGGATGGGTCGAGAGCCAAATCGAGGGCCGTCAGACCTTCGCTGAGTTGCTGGCCGAGCTCGTCACGCTGCTCGGCGCTGATTGCGTCAGGCACTCTTTTGCAGGGACTGCTTTTTCAGGTGTACCAACAGCAGCGATATGGCTGCCGGGGTTACGCCCGGAATTCTCGATGCCTGACCGATCGTCTCCGGTCGGTTGTCAGAGAATTTTTGACGCACCTCGTTGGACAGACCTGTGACCGAGTCGTAATCGAGTGAATCAGGCAAGGCGATATCTTGCTGATGCCGTGTTTTCTCGACATCCGCCATTTGCCGGTCGAGATAACCCGCGTACTTGCCCTGAATTTCAACCTGATCGATAACCTGCGGGTCCAGTGCTGCATCCGCCGGTGAAATGATTGACAACAAGCCACTGAGATTGACTTCGGGCACCTTCAAAAGCTCAGTCGCGCGGCGCTCACGCGCAAAGCTCATCCCGGTTTGCGTGGTCAGCTGCGAAGCCTCCTCGGTACCGGGTCGCACCCACAGATCATGCAGTCGCCCTTGCAAAGCTTCGACAGCCTCGGCCTTGGCCGAAAAAGCCGCCCATCGATAATCATCGACAAGCCCCATCTGGCGACCCACTTCCGTCAGACGCAGATCAGCATTATCTTCACGCAGTAACAAACGGTATTCCGCACGACTGGTAAACATACGATAAGGCTCAAGCGTACCGCGGCTAATCAGGTCGTCAATCAGAACGCCTATATACGCTTCATCACGCCGTGGCGTCCATGGTGATTCACCACGGACCTGCCGCGCCGCATTCAAGCCCGCAACCAAACCCTGCGCACCCGCTTCTTCATAACCGGTTGTGCCATTGATCTGCCCGGCGAAAAACAAGCCACCCACATTGCGCGTCTCCAGTGAGGATCGCAAACCACGTGGATCGAAGAAATCGTATTCAATGGCATAACCAGGACGCGTAATGTGCGCGTTTTCAAAACCCTTTATCGATTTCACATAAGCGATCTGCACATCAAATGGCAAACTGGTTGATATACCGTTCGGGTATATCTCATGCGTCGAAAGACCTTCAGGCTCAATAAAGATCTGATGCGAATCGCGATCAGCAAAACGCACAACTTTATCTTCAATGGACGGGCAATAGCGCGGACCCACACCTTCAATGACGCCACCAAACAGCGGTGAGCGATCCAGTGCACCGCTGATGATTTCATGCGTGCGGGCGTTGGTTTCAGTGATATGACAATGCACTTGCTCTGGGTGATCATCCGTACTGCCCAGATAAGAAAACACCGGCCGCGGATCATCACCGGGTTGCGCCTGCAATTCGGTGTAATCAATAGTGCGTCCATCGATACGTGGCGGCGTTCCGGTTTTAAGGCGCCCAGTATCAAATGGCATTTCGCGTAAACGAGCCGCCAGTGTCATGGCGGGTGGATCCCCTGCCCGTCCTGCTGACTGCTGGGCTTCGCCAACGTGAATCTTGCCAGCGAGGAAAGTGCCAACGGTCAATACCACGGTAGGCGCTTTGAACGTCACCCCAAGCTGCGTCACCACACCTGTCACACGCGCGCCAGAGCTACCAGCCGCGCTGGTGTTATCAAGCACAAGATCATCCAC
>CAYULV010000025.1:3218-23094 GCA_964445655.1 uncultured Granulosicoccaceae bacterium
TGGCCACCGCCGACGACGATGACATCAAATGTAGTGGGGAATTCCATCATGACATTCTAGCTGTTTGTGACAGGCCGCTGCAGCGCTAACAATGACAATTGCGATGAAGATCAATGAGACAATGGCCCCTCTACCGACAACGTCTGCCTGGATCAGCCTTACCCCTTGGCCACAAAACCCGTAACCGACAGTAGCGGCCTTTTCATTCTCAAGCGCCTTTGGCCGTTTCTTGCACCCTATCGAAACCGGGTCATCATGGCGATCGCCGCGCTATTACTGGCAGCGGCGGCGACCTTGTCGATCCCCATCGCCTTCCGCTTTCTGATCGATCAAGGCTTCAGTCTGCCAAACGCGGACCCGTTAACCCAAAGCGTTGATATGAGTCAGGTCAATAGCGTTTTCATCATGCTCTTTTTGTTGGCAGTACTGCTCGCCGCGGCCACAGCCTTGCGCTTTTATCTGGTGTCATGGCTCGGCGACAGAATTACCGCCGACATCAGAACGGCAGTCTTTAGTAATGTCATGCGTCAGGATTTGAAATTCTTTGAAACCCTGCAAACCGGTGAAGTGTTGTCACGCCTGTCCAGCGATACAACACTCATTCAGTCATTGATCGGTTCAAGCATCTCGATGGGCCTGCGCAACAGTCTGTTGTTCCTGGGCGGATTGTTACTGATGATCTGGTCAAGCCCACAGCTCGCCAGCATCATTGTCGGCTTGTTGTTTTTGGTTGTACTACCGATCATCTTCATCGGTCGCAAGGTTCGAAAGTTGTCTCGCGTTAGCCAGGACACGCTGGCTGATACCGGTGCACTCGCTGGCGAAACACTCGGTGCGATGCAGACCGTACAAAGCTATGTGCGTGAAGACATGGAAAGCAGGCGCTACGCAAAGGCAACTGATCTTGCATTCCAGAGCGCTTTGCGGCGAAACCGCACACGATCAATCTTGACGGCAATGTCCATCATCCTGGTATTCGGCGCCATCGTATTCGTATTGTGGCTAGGCGCCAATGCCGTCATGCAAGACCGAATGTCCGCAGGATTGTTAACTCAATTCATGTTGTATGCAGCCATCGTTGCAGCTTCCACCGGCGTACTTGCCGAAGTACTTGGCGATGTGCAAAGAGCCGCAGGCGCTGCCGAACGCTTGCTTGAGCTGATCGATACAAAACCCACGATCGTCAGCGGGAGCTCACGATTACTATCATCAGAGTCAAATGCGTCGGGTAGCCAGTTGTCATTTGATGCGGTGTCTTTCCGCTATCCCAGTCGCCCCGATGAGCAAGCATTGGACAACCTGAGCTTCACAATCGAGGCAGGTGAAACCGTTGCACTGGTTGGCCCATCAGGTTCCGGCAAGACAACACTGTTGCAACTGCTGATGCGCTTTTATGACCCGGACGCAGGCCTTATTACACTCGACAAGCAGCCCATCGATCAACTGTCCCTAAAAGATCTGCGTGAAGCGATCGGATTCGTCTCACAAGAAAGTGTTGTCTTCTCGGATAACGTCATCAACAACATTCGCTATGGCAATCCGGATGCATCCACCGAAGAAGTCATGCAAGCGGCACGCGACGCTCAGGCAAGCGACTTTATTGATCGCCTGCCGGAAAAATACGATACCTATCTTGGCGAAAAAGGTGTACGACTCTCTGGCGGGCAACGCCAACGTTTATCGATAGCGCGCGCCTTGCTGAAAAATCCACCCTTGTTACTGCTCGATGAAGCGACGAGTGCACTCGATGCCGAAAGTGAAGCGAAGGTGCAAGCGGCACTGGATCGGGCGATGCATGGCAGAAGCACACTGGTCATTGCCCATCGCCTTGCAACTATCGTCAATGCAGATAAAATTCTGGTGCTGGATGACGGTCGTATTGTCGAGACCGGCACCCATGCGCAGTTAATGTCACAACACGGTTTGTACGCACGCCTGGCTGCCATGCAGTTTGGCGCAGCCAGCTAATCATCAGGGTAGTTGTCATGCTCAATAAATCCCAGATCGTACAATTTTTTCTATGCTTGTTTTTCGGGCCATTGGGCTTGTTCTATTCAAGTCTCTCCGGTGCCCTGGTCTGGTTGGTCGTAGTTATTGTGGTGGGCGGCTTTACCTTTGGCGTTGGAGCACTGTTTATATGGCCTTTTATCATTCTTACCGGTATGTTTACCGTACATCGACACAATCGTGGCGTAAAAGCTGAGAAAAAACGACACGAGGAGCTGGTCCAGGCGGCCCGCGAAGGAAAAATATAGCGCGACGCATAAAGCCGCTGGCGAGGCAAGAGTATGGTTAAAGCAGAAACATGGTTAAAAACCTCATTCGAACAAGCTATTCGAGCAGTAAGGGTACAAACCCTAAAAGTTGCAAGACAAAGACAGCGGTGAGAAGCACTTGATTCAGAGCTTGATCAAGTACCGAAACTCCCTGCTGGCAGCCATATGTGCTGTGCTGGCCATCGGATGGTTTCACTCGCTTGAAAGGACTGACATTGTTACCGGTGGCAAAAATGCACCACCTACCCTACCCGTACCATTGACGCCGGCAGAGTCCGACGCCATTACCATCGCGGCATTAAAAGAAAACAATCCCAGTTACCCACTACCTGAACATATTGCCAAAGCACTGCCTGAAGGCGATTATGAAAGTGTAAGAACACGCCTGATGAATGCAGCGGCAACGGCTGTTCGCAATGAAGATCGACTGCAGCTTGCCAACCAGCTTGCATTGTTGGGTGCCGCAGCACTTTCCGACAGCGATCTCGATACTGCCGAGGTGTATCTCGACGAAGCATTGGCCGTTTATGAAGAACGCGATGATCAACTCGGTATTGGTAGTGTCGAACTCCTGCGTGGTCGGGTTGCACTGCTGGAACGTGAACGAGCACGAGACGCCGCTTATGCCTATGACAAAATTCAACTAGCCGGCTGGAGTGTTGCCAAATCGCGCTTCAGCGAAGCAGAAGATTCTCTACGAGAAGCGATTGACGAAAATCTCAGGCTCGATAGAACTGCAGCGGCGGCGGCCGGGTTCGAGATGCTTGAACGAGGCTATCGCAGCGAAGGTAATCTTATCGAGGCTCAGGCAGCAGCGGTTGAAGCGATGTTACTGCACGCCGCATCTGGACGCTCACTACGCGCTCAAGAGTCACTTGACACCTTGATTGCCAATGGCATGTCCCATGAAGACGTTCAACGCTACAAAAGAGATATCGATAACGCGCAACGTGAATACGAATACGCTATCCATCAAGTAGGCAAAGCGCGCGATTTCGAACAACTCTATCGATACTTCATCAACGCAGGGGATCCGGTACAAGCATGGCAATTTCGCTTGAAAGCCAACGATTCACTGGCAAAAGCATCCAAGCGAGCGATGCACAGACGTCAGACAGGCATCATCGCCCTGCTCTACAACTCAAACGATAGTCGTCGCGCGGCAAGAAAGTCATTTGAACGCGCAAGGTCAGTGTTCGAACTACAAGAACGGGACGATCTCATCGAACACACAGATGAGGCGGTAAAACAGATCTACTAGAGCCTTGTGCCTGATAACTTCTTTACCAAAAATATCTGGTAACTACTTGCCTACACAAAAATCAGAAAATATTCGGCCCAGCAAATCTTCTGTATCAAAGCGTCCGGTAATCACATCAAGCGATGCCTGCGCCAAGCGCAATTCTTCCGCTGCAAGCTCTGGCATATCGCGCTCGCGTAAACGCAGCAAGGCCGCATCCGTTGCTGCACGTGCCTCAGTCAATGCATCAAGGTGTCTGCGACGTGCAATGTATACACCTTCGACAGCACTATCATGGCCGGCAAGCGACAATAGAAAATTGCGTAAATCATCCAATGATTCGCCAGTCTTTGCCGACACCGCAAGCGAACTGTCGAACTCTTGCAAGATCCGTGATCGTGTTGACGCATCCACCAGATCGACCTTGTTTATCAGATGGGTGATCGGTACATCGTTTGGCAATGTTTCATCCGGCATGGCAGGATCAGTCGCATCAACTACCACCAGTACATGATCCGATGATTGCATCGCTTTGCGCGCTCGTTCAATACCGAGCTGTTCTACCGGATCATCGCTACTGCGTAGACCTGCGGTGTCAACAATACGCAGTGGCACACCGTCGAGTGAAATATCTTCACGCAATACATCGCGAGTCGTACCGGCGATATCGGTGACGATGGCGGTATCGGTACCAGCTAGTGCATTCAACAAACTCGACTTTCCTGCATTGGCAACACCGGCAAGCACTATGGTCAGTCCATCACGCAAACGCTGTCCTTGCGATGCGCGAGCCAATAGAGAGTCAAAGTCATTGATCAGCTTCGAGGCACGTTCAAGGAGTTCCGGTGTACCGAGAAAATCAATTTCCTCCTCACTGAAATCGAGCGCCGCTTCGAGCCAGACGCGCAGTGCGATAAGCTCTTCCTTGATCACATCGATATCATCAGAGAACGCGCCAGACATCGAGCGCACGGCCGCACGAGCCGCCGCCTCACTACTACTATTGATCAGATCAATGACCGCTTCAGCTTGTGCAAGATCCAGTTTGTCATTGAGAAAGGCGCGTTCGGAAAATTCACCGGGTCGTGCCAGACGAGCACCGAGTGACAGAACACGTTTAAGCATGAGGTCGAGCACAACGGGACCACCATGACCCTGTAACTCCAGTACATGTTCACCCGTGTAGGAATGCGGTGCGTCAAAGCGCAATGCAATGCCTTGATCAATAGTGTTGCCAGAGGCATCGACAAACGGTAGATACACCGCGACTCGTGCCGCCAGTTGTTGACCTGTAACGGCCTTGGCAATGGACGGCACTTCCGGACCGCTAACCCGAACCACACCGATACCAGCCCGACCCGCTCCGGTTGCTACTGCAGCTATTGTGTCGCGCATAAGTTCACGCGTATCGAGGCTGCCGTTATCGCTGTCTTTGTCGCTATCGTTTATGGCTGCGTCACAAGCATGGCTGTCGGTCTCGAGTCAGTCAGTACGACCGACTCAGTCCTTGGCTTTCTTTTTCGGTTGTTTGGATTTGCCTTCGGCCAGTACATGACGAGTGATGTAGTACTGCTGGGCAATGGTCAAGGTATTGTTGACCACCCAGTACAACACCAGTCCTGCCGGAAAGAATGCGAAAAATATACCGAAGATCAAGGGTAGAAACTGAAAGACCTTTGCCTGAATGGGGTCGACTGGCGCTGGGTTGAGTTTCTGCTGAAAATACATTGTTGCTGCCATGATGACTGGCAGGATGAACAAGGGGTCACGAATCGACAGATCCTTGATCCACAGAATCCACGGCGCCTGGCGCAGCTCGACACTTTCCAGCAAAGTCCAGTACAAGGCAATGAATACCGGTATCTGGATGAGCATCGGCAGGCAACCACCGAGCGGATTCACCTTTTCTTTTTTGTACAAATCCATCGTCGCCTGACCCATCTTGGCGCGATCATCACCGTGGCGTTCCTTGAGACTCGCAAGCTTTGGCTGCAGTAGTTTCATCTTGGCCATCGAGCGGTAACTGGCCTCTGACAACTTGTAGAAAACCGCCTTGATACAAATCGTGACGCCGACGATAGCCCAGCCCCAGTTGCCAATAAAACCGTGAATGGTTTTCAGCAACCAGAACAAGGGTTGAGCGAGTATGGTCAGCCAGCCAAAATCAACGGTCAATTCCAGATGCTCGGCCGCAGCATTAAGATTGTCCTGAATTTTCGGACCGACATAAGCTTTGGTACTAAACGTACCTTGCCCACCGGCTGGAATTGATTGACTACCTGAATACATGCCGATCAGATAGCGATTCTCGTTTGCCAGATAACGGCTGTAGGCGGTGTTGACCTCGTCGGCTGCTGGAATCCAGGCGGCTGCAAAGTAGTGCTGAATCATTGCTATCCAGCCGTTGGTCACGGACGTTTCGAGGTTCTCGTCTTCCATGTCGCCAAAACTGATCTTGGCATAACGATCTTCATCGTTACTGACAACAGCTCCGATATAGGTATTAAGAAATTGCTGTTTTTCGTCCTTGGTGCCGGGCTTTCGTTTCAGCTGACGGTACTGGTTAACTTTCCACTCCGCATCAGAACCGTTTTCGATCTGGTAGTTGATCGCCACCTCATAACTACCCCGTTGGAAGGTCAGGCTCTTGGTCACTTTGATGCCGTCGCCGGATTCCCAGACAAACGGGATAACTATCGAGTCTTGCCCGTCAGACAAGGCGTAAGATTCACCACTGACGCTCATCGGTTCTCGATGGGTTGGCGCGGGTTCGCCTGCCCTCGCCTGCAAACCAGACTGCGCGACCATGTAACGATTGGGTTGATCACTCATCAGCGTGAACGAGGTATCGGGTTCATCAATCGACACTGGATAGTCAAGTAATTCAACACCAGATATCGTTGCACCAACGGTGTCGATAACAATATCCATGACATCGGTCTGGACGGTGACGACCGAAGTTGCAACAGCAGCTGGTGTAGCCGCCGGAGCCGCAACGGCGTCGCCACTGGCTGGAGCTGGCAAGTCAGATGGAGCGGCACCCGCATCCACAGCTACCCCGGGTATGCCGGTAGCGTTACCGTTGCCGTTACTCACTGTCACCGGCGTGCGCGGGTGATAGTCTTGAAGCCAGGTCTGATAGATGATCAGACTCAGGAAGCCGAGCGCCATGTACAGCAGCAGTCGTTGGGTATCCATCTTTAAACCGAATGTTGGGTGTTGTCTTTATTGTCTGGTGGTACGGGATCGTAGCCGCCAGAATGAAACGGATGGCAGCGACAAATACGTCTCAATGCCAACCAGCTTCCTCGAACATTGCCATGCGTATCAAGCGCTTCCAGCGCATAGGCTGAGCACGTTGGATAGAATCTGCAGCGCGGCGGCAACAGTGGACTAAGCCAACGTCTGTACCATTTGATCACTGGCCGCATCATCGCATGTTCACCCCGCCCGTTGGGCGCCTTTATCAAGACTTGATGAACAATCTCTAACACCGTTCTTTGATTCACGAGCCACAATTTTCCCCATCAGGACCTGCAGGGAACCGCCGAGCTGCTTGGCAGAGGCGGTCTTGGCGGGGTCTCTGTTCATGATGACCAGATCGATACCAGCCAGCGCATGTCTGTGCAAACGAAACTGCTCTCTGGCCACGCGTTTTATACGGTTCCGATCAACTGCTCGCTTGGCGCGTTTCTTGGCCACAGCCAAGCCCAACCGGCCGCTACCGTCAAAGACCTGATTTCGATGCACGAGCACGGTCCAGTAGCGATCGCCAAATCGCTGGTTCTTTTTAAACACAGCCGAGTAGGCCTTGCCATTGATCAGCCTGGCACTGCGCGGAAAGGATTGGTCTGTCACAGCCGCTCCAGAAAAGCCGGAGCGCAGAAAATCAGGCGCTGAGGCGCGCGCGTCCCTTGCGACGACGAGCGGCGAGTACGGCACGACCACCACGGGTTGCCTTGCGGGCACGGAAACCGTGAGTTCGAGCGCGCTTGAGCTTGCTGGGTTGATACGTTCTTTTCATGTTGGCAGTACCCGGTGGCAGCACCCGGCTGCACTTCTCATTAGGGAACCCCCAAGTTTAGTCTGCTAGATCGTTCTTGTCTAGCGAAACTCACCTTACCGAGCGAGTTTTATTTAATAGACCCCAAAGCATTTTATATCATGGAGCGTCGGAAAACCGACACAGCTGTAATGTTGAAGTTCATACCCTTGCCGGGTAATTTTTCTGTCTCAAATACCTTGTGGATAAGTTGTTATCAAAATGGGATAAAACTCAGCAGAAACGCCACTATCAGCCAACGATCCGCTTTGCTGGCAGCCGCCGTTCCCATGCATACTTATCCACAGGCTCAAGCATGACTCCACCAAGGCCACAACGAGCGCTAAAACAATCAAAAACATGCACTGTAATTCGTTGTCATCGGCCATGTTATTCGCGTAAAGTTGCTCTCCCCCGACACCACCTCGAACACGTTGTTTACCACCAGCTACCCGCTCAGTGGCAGTTCCTGTGACCTCGAGTGATTGTCAGGACACTATTTTCACGTTCTGTACAGACCTTGTACATAAATTAAATACGGAGAGAAGATCTGTTGAGCGCACCACTATGGGATCGTTGCCTCTCACAATTAGAGGCAGAATTGTCGGAGCAGCAGCTCAACACGTGGATCCGACCACTTCAGGCACATCATGCAGACACTCATCTGAGTATTCTTGCGCCAAACCGTTTTGTACGAGACATGGTGCAGAGTAATTTTCACACGCGCATACAAGAAATCGCGACTGCGTGTGCCGACCCGGAACCCGTCCATGTTGATCTGGTGATCGGAACCGGAGGTGCATCTGTCGGTGGCTCCGTTGCTGATCGTGAGACTCAGGCTTCAGCATCAGGCAGTTCTGTTTCCAGCGCCAACGCATCTGGCGGTGTGCATAACCAGGCCCCTGCCCTGTCTCAAGTTGCATCAAGTACACCAGCGCGCACCCATCATTCAAACTTGAAGGCCAGTTTCACCTTCGACAATCTCATTGAAGGTAAATCCAACCAACTCGGTCGAGCCGCTGCATTGCAAATCGGCGGCAGCCCAGGTAGTGCTTACAACCCTTTTCTGATTTATGGTGCGTCTGGCCTCGGCAAGACACATCTTATGCAAGCGATTGGTAACTCCATCCTGAAAAACAATCCGAACGCCAAAGTCATGTATGTGAACTCAGAGCGTTACGTGGCAGAGATGGTCAGTGCGCTACAACATGGAAGAATGAATCAATTCAAGGCTTTTTATAGGGGTTTGGATGCCTTACTCATTGACGATGTCCAATTTTTTGCCGGTAAGGACCAGACCCAGGAAGAGTTCTTCCACAACTTCAATGCATTGTTTGAAGGTGGTCAGCAGATCGTCCTGACCTGTGACCGGTATCCAAAAGAACTCAATGGTCTGGAAGATCGTCTGAAGACGCGTTTCGGTTGGGGCTTGTCAGTGGCCATTGAACCACCGGAACTGGAAATGCGCGTCGCCATCCTGAATAACAAGGCTGAACAAAGCGGTTTTGAGTTACCCACTGAAGTCAGTTTCTTTATTGCCAAACGTATTCGTTCCAATGTCCGTGAGCTTGAAGGTGCGTTACGACGCGTCATTGCCAATTCACGTTTGATTGGTACACCCATATCCATTGAAACTGCGCGTGAAGCTTTGGCAGATCTATTGGCAGTTCAGGCAAAGCTTGTCACCATCGAAAACATTCAGAAAACAGTCGCTGAGTATTACAAGATTCGTCTGGCGGATCTCTCGGGCAAGTCTCGCTCGCGCTCCATAGCGCGCCCCCGACAGATGGCAATGGCATTGGCAAAGGATTTGACCAGCAAGAGTCTGCCGGAGATCGGCAAAGCCTTTGGCGGACGTGATCACACGACCGTGCTGCATGCGTGTCGCAAGATTGCCGAGCTTCGTGAGGCAGATGAAAGCCTTAACGAGGACTACAGCAATCTACATCGCACCTTATCTAGTTAGTCCTTGGATTCAGCTGTCGGAATGTTCAGTAGAACAAACAAGATGTGTTTACTATTTGACGCCAAGTGCGTAGCTTGAAACGTGTGGATAACTTGATGATGGTTGTTGAACAGATTGAGAATCAATAAACCATCCCCAATCCATCCACAGGCATACAGTCCAGCTTATCAACTGTGTATACTTACAGTCATTGAGTTTTAAAGTATTGATTTAAAACAAACAAAACGCTTATCCACAGAGTTTGCAGTCAGTAATAGCAGTAGTAAAAGAAATATATATAAACAATCTTTTTAATTAGGCCCTTATGAAATTCAGCGCACAGCGGGAATCAGTACTGACACCTCTTCAGCAAGTTGTCGGAGCTGTTGAACGAAGACAGACCTCCCCTATTCTGGGTAACGTTCTGATAAAGGCTTCAGATGGCACGCTGTCCATCACGGCGACCGATTCGGAAATCGAGATGCATGCGTCCGTTGATATGCATGTCGATCAACCCGGTGAGATTACGGTGCCAGCGAGAAAGCTTCTGGAGATCTGCCGTCACCTGCCCGATTCCTCACGGATAGACTTCGACAATACCGGTGACAAGGTTGTTTTCAAATCTGGCCGTAGCCGATTTACGCTAGCTACCCTGCCCGCCAATGAGTTTCCACGTGTCAAGGATTTGGAAAATCCCCAAGTCGTCGAGCTCACTGCGGAACAACTGCATCAGTGCATCAAAAACACAGGCTTCTCCATGGCGCAACAGGACGTGCGGTTTTATCTCAACGGCATGCTGATGGAAATTGGATCGGAGCGATTGTCCTGTGTAGCGACCGATGGTCATCGTCTGGCCTATGCGCAAACGGCAACTGAAGCAAACCCTGAAGATCCGGTGCGCGCGATTATCCCGCGCAAAAGTGTTACTGAACTACAGCGATTATTGTCCGGCGCGGAACCTGAAGACGCCGTCAAACTGATGATCACACCTCAGCATTTGCAAATCCATGTGGGCGATGTTCGACTCAGCACCAAACTGATCGACGGCCGTTTCCCGGATTACAATCGCGTGATTCCAATCGATGGCAACAAGGAGCTGGTCATCGATTGTCAAACTTTGCGCCAATCGCTGACTCGGGCATCTGTTTTGTCAAACGAGAAATATCGGGGTGTACGGATAGCATTGCAGCCAGGGATTCTGACCATCTCCAGCAATAATCCGGATCAGGAAGAAGCCATCGACGAGCTTGAGGTGGATTACTCAGGAGACAAGGCGGAAATCGGATTTAACGTCACTTATCTGTTGGACGTGCTGGGCGCTATCGAAACGGAGAATGCGCGCATTCTGCTCAAGGATGGAAATAGCAGTGCCTTGGTAATGCCGGAGAATACTTCGGACAGCAAATATGTCGTTATGCCTATGCGGCTGTAGCTGGGCGTGATTCTCACGAAACTGGTCCTCAGCCACTTTCGCAATATCGAAAGCCTGGAGATTTCTCCGCACCGCAGCCTCAATCTGATTACTGGGGACAATGGCGCTGGCAAAAGCACGATACTCGAAGCCATTCAATGTCTGTCGACCGGACATTCGTTTCGAACCCGTAAAGCCCGTGAACTGATCAAGCGGGAACAGCCTGCATTTACCTTGACCGCTGTTTTCCAGGATCCCATTCAGGATCGGGAGCATCGGGCAGGGCTTTCACGTCAGCGTGATGGATCGGTCGAGTTGCGGCTGGACTACGAAGAGGTACGGAGTATTGCTGATCTGACGCGTTTGTTGCCTGTGAAATCCCTGACACCGGATAGCCATAAATTGATTCAAGAAGGACCGGATGAAAGACGTCAGTTTATGGACTGGGGTCTGTTTCATACGGAACTGTCATATTTCGGTCATTGGAAGCAATTTCGCCGATCGCTACTTCAGCGTAATCAAGCGCTGCGAGATTTTGCACCCGATGATGAAGTACTTTCCTGGAATGATTTGCTTGCTGAGTCTGCCGAGCAGATCAGTAATTATCGCGCAATATACGTCGAAAAATTGTCAGAAAAGTTATATAAGCGTTTGAATATGCTCGAAGTTTCGTTCCCTGTGAAACTAGGGTATCGACCGGGCTGGTCAAATGAAAGGAGTTTGTCCGAGTGGTTGAGAGATAACCTGGACAGTCATAGACGCTTCAAGACGACAACTGAAGGTCCGCACAGGGCAGAACTCACCATCCTCTCAGAAAAAGTACCCGTAAAACAGCACCTTTCCAGAGGGCAACAAAAAATACTGGTTTATATGCTGCATCTGGCGCAGCTGGATTTGCTTGCCGAAACAACTGATGCCAGAGCAATCATGTTGTGCGATGACCTGACATCGGAGTTGGACAATGCCCATGCCAGTCGTTTGATAGATCAACTCGTTGCAATGGAGGGGCAGATATTTGTCTCCGGAGTGGATCTTGATGTACTGAAAATCCATCCACATACTGGCTATCTGATGCGCCGCGGAACACTGGAAAACAGCGTATAATCGGAGGGTTACGTCAACCAGACTCAGCGACTCGATCTCAGCTATGTCAGACCAGGATTCACCGAACGAAGATTCATCAAAAGATCCCTCCAGTTACGATTCCTCGAATATCAAGGTCCTTAAAGGTCTTGACGCGGTGCGTAAACGCCCGGGTATGTACATCGGTGATACTGATGACGGAACCGGTCTGCATCACATGGTGTTCGAGGTTGTCGACAACTCAATAGATGAAGCGCTGGCAGGGCACTGTAGTACCGTCAAGGTCAGGATCCACGCGGATGAATCGGTCAGCGTATCTGATGATGGTCGCGGAATACCCACGGATAACCACGAAGAAGAGGGCAAATCAGCCGCAGAAGTCATCATGACGGTGCTGCATGCGGGTGGCAAGTTCGACGACAATTCCTACAAGGTGTCTGGCGGATTGCACGGAGTAGGGATCTCAGTCGTCAATGCGCTGAGTGAAACCCTGAAGCTGACTATCCATCGCGAAGGCAAGATTCACGAGCAAGACTACCGAGAAAGCAAACCGGTCAGTGATTTACGCGTCACTGGGGATACGGACAAGACGGGCACCGAAATTCATTTCAAACCCAGTGCGGAGACTTTCTCGAATATTCGCTTCGAATACGAGATCCTGTCCAAACGACTTCGTGAACTGGCTTTTCTGAATAGCGGCGTACGCATTGAATTGTCAGATGAGCGATCAGAGCAGGCCGATACATTTGAATACGAAGGTGGTATCAGTGCATTCGTCGATCATCTGAACCGAGCGAAAACATCGATACACGATACCGTCATCCATACACTGGGTAGCAAGGATGATGTAGCTGTCGAAGTGGCCTTGCAATGGACAGAAACCTATCAGGAAAATATCTTCTGCTTTACCAATAACATCCCGCAACGCGATGGCGGTACGCATCTGGCGGGATTTCGTTCGGCAATGACACGTACGCTCAATCAGTACATGGAAGGTAGTGGCGCGACGAGTAAGGCGAAAGTATCAGCCACGGGTGATGATGCCCGCGAAGGTCTGACCGCTGTGTTATCAGTCAAGGTGCCAGATCCGAAATTCTCATCACAAACGAAAGACAAACTGGTGTCGTCGGAAGTGAAGGGCATTGTGGAATCGGTACTCGGCGAATTCATGCACGATTTTCTGCAGGAAAACCCCACCGAGGCACGACAAATCACGGCCAAGATCATTGATGCAGCACGAGCCCGAGAAGCGGCGCGTAAAGCACGTGAGATGACTCGTCGAAAGGGTGCGCTTGATATAGCGGGATTGCCAGGCAAACTTGCGGATTGTCAGGAAAAGGATCCGGCCAAATCTGAACTGTACCTGGTGGAAGGGGACTCGGCTGGCGGATCAGCAAAGCAGGGCAGGGATCGTCGCAGACAGGCAATATTGCCGCTTAAAGGCAAGATTCTGAATGTTGAAAAAGCGCGCTTTGACAAGATGCTGCAGAGCGCCGAGGTTGGCACACTGATAACCGCCCTGGGTTGCGGTATTGGACGTGATGAATTTGATATCGAGAAGCTTCGTTATCACTATATCGTCATCATGACGGATGCAGATGTCGATGGCTCACATATCCGTACCCTGTTGCTGACTTTCTTCTATCGTCAAATGCCCGAGTTGATTACCAACGGTCACATCTACATTGCGCAACCTCCTTTGTACAAGGTGAAAAAGGGTAAACAGGAGCGTTATGTAAAAGATGATGCTGAGCTTAATGCGTATCTCTTGCAGTTGGCGCTCGATGGTGCGCGTTTGCATGTCAGTAAGGGTGCACCAACGATCAGCGAAACAGCATTCGAAGCTTTGGCCAAGGAATACATGCTGCTCAATCTTCAGTTCAAACGGATGGAACGCAAGATCAATCGCGATGTACTCGAAGTGATGGTAAATATCGAGCCATTGAATGAAAGCGAATTGTCAGACAAGAGCAAAGTAACAACGTTTGGTGAAGCAATGACCGCTTCGTTAAATGCAGATCTTGATGAGACTTCACACTATCGACTCGATGTGCATGAAGATGAAGGTCAATTTGGCGTCAAGCTTACTCGGCGCGTGCACGGTAACGATCGAGAAATCGTACTTGATCCTTCCTTCTTCAAGTCACCTGACTACCGAAGTATTGCCAACCTTGCCGAGAAGCTCAACGGCATGCTCGAAGAAGGTTCTACTGTCGCCCGTGGTGAAAAGGACCTGGAGGTTGTTACTTTCAAGCAAGCAATGGATTGGTTACTAGCCGAATCCAAGCGTGGTCTGACCATTCAGCGCTACAAAGGTCTGGGTGAGATGAATCCAGACCAACTGTGGGAGACAACAATGGACCCTGAAGCTCGTCGCATGCTGCAAGTCAGCATCGAGGATGCCATCGCCGCTGACGAAGTGTTCAACACCTTGATGGGTGATCAGGTAGAGCCGCGGCGAGAATTTATTGAACGAAATGCCTTGTCGGTTGCCAATCTGGACGTATAGCTTAAGTAATCCGATTTTTTTGAGTTGCCACTATGTCTGAATCAGTTATTGTCAAACGCCCAGCTTTCAGTGAGATCGAAATCGGCTCGGTCGAGGCCGAGCTCGACAAGAAGCTCAGTGCATGTCGAGCTGTGGTCGAGAAAGTTGCGAAAGTAAAAAATCCTGAATGGGATACCTTGGTACAACCGCTTGCTGAAGCGCACAACGAGCTGAACCTGTTCTGGTCGCCGGTTCGTCATCTGAACTCGGTGATGAACAATGATCAGTTGCGCGATGTATACAAGCAATGCCTGCCCAAACTTAGCAGCTACTACACGGACCTCGGCCAGAACAAACCTTTGTATGAGGCGACTCTTGCGCTGACATCAAGCGATGCCTATGACAAATTGACGGCGGCGCAACAACGCGAGATCCAGAACGAGCTAAGAGACTTTGAACTGGGTGGCGTGTCTTTGACTGACGATGCCAAAAAACGATTTGCGGAAATAGCCCAGGACCTGTCACGACTGACAACAGAATTTTCCGACAATGTACTCGATGCCACAAATGCCTGGGAAAAACTGCTGGACGATGTCGCAGCGCTTAAAGGTTTGCCAGAGTCCGCGATCGCTGCCGCCAAGCAACGAGCTGAGCAGAAAGATCTGGACGGCTATTTAGTCAATCTGGAATTTCCGAGCTATCTCGCTGTTATGACGTATGCCGACGATGCGACCTTGAGAAAAGAGTTGTATACCGCGTTCACCACGCGTGCATCCAATCAGGGACCACACGCGGGACAGTACGACAACTCGGCCACGATGAAAGAAATACTCCAGTTACGCGCCGAAAAAGCGAAC
This sequence comes from uncultured Granulosicoccaceae bacterium, assembly GCA_964445655.1. Classification (GTDB taxonomy): domain Bacteria; phylum Pseudomonadota; class Gammaproteobacteria; order Granulosicoccales; family Granulosicoccaceae; genus Granulosicoccus. The sequence continues at coordinate 18,561 of CAYULV010000025.1, forward strand.
TTGCTGGGTTATGACGCCTATGCGGATTTGTCGATGGTGAGAAAAATGGTTGAGTCTCCGCAAGTCGTCGTCGAATTTCTTGATGATTTGGCAAAGCGCGCGGTACCTCAAGCCCGGGAAGAGTTTGAAACACTCGAAGCATTCGCCAAGTCTGAACTTGGTATGGATGCATTGGAAGCCTGGGATGTCCCTTATGTCAGCGATAAGCTCAAGCAACGCGAACATGAACTATCTGCTGAAGATCTGAAACCCTATTTCCCGGCAAGCATTGCAGTGCCCGGCATGTTCAAGGTTGTGGGCAAACTTTTCGGGCTCTCGATAGACGTGGTCGAAAACGTGGATGTTTATCACGAGGATGTCGCCTTGTTTCAAATCAAGGATGCCAACGGGGAACTGCGTGGCGAGTTCTTCATGGATAACTATGCACGGGCGAACAAGCGCGGCGGTGCCTGGATGGATGTTTGTTCCTCACGCCAGAAAATATCGGGGCAGACGCAAACTCCGATCGCCTACCTGACCTGTAACCTCACGCCTCCGGTTGGGGATGATCCAGCCTTGTTGACACATGATGAGGTCACAACCTTATTCCATGAATTTGGCCATGGCTTGCATCATATGCTGACCCGTGTGGATAACGCTGGGGTGTCAGGCATCAATGGCGTTGAGTGGGACGCCGTAGAGCTACCCAGCCAATTTCTTGAAAACTGGTGTTGGGAGCGCGAATCCATCGACATGATCAGCGGTCACTACAAAACCGGTGAAAAGTTGCCAGACGATTTACTTGAACGCATGCGTAATGCGCGCAACTTTCAGTCGGCAATGCAGTTGGTGCGTCAATTGGAATTTGCCATGTTCGATATGCAGTTGCATATTCAATCGACACCGACAGAATCTGCCGACATTCAAGCAACGCTTAACAAGGTGCGCGAAAAGGTGGCCGTCGTACCAACGCCATCATTCAATCGTTTTCAACATGGCTTTTCGCACATCTTTTCAGGTGGCTACAGTGCTGGTTACTTCAGTTACAAGTGGGCAGAAGTTCTGTCAGCGGATGCATTTGCACGTTTTGAAGAAGAGGGCATCTTCAACGAAAAAACCGGACGGGATTTTCTGAAATCGGTTCTTGAGGTCGGTGGATCACGTGATGCAATGACATCATTTGTCGAATTTCGTGGACGAGAGCCAACCGTGGATGCCTTGCTACGTCATTCAGGACTGGCTGCTTGAAGTACAAGGATCTACGCGAATTCATAGCGGGTCTGGAATCTCGTGGTGAACTCAAGCGTATCAGTACCGAGTTTGATCCCAATCTGGAAATAACCGAGGTTTGTGATCGTACGCTGCGAGCACAGGGCCCGGCCTTGCTGTTCGAAAACCCCAAAGGTTCATCGTATCCCTTGCTGGGTAACTTGTTTGGTACGCCTGAACGCGTGGCATATGGCATGGGCGAAGAGTCGACCGAGGCACTACGTGAAGTCGGCAAGCTGCTCGCCTTTTTAAAAGAACCTGATCCTCCCAAAGGCATCAAGGATGCGTGGAGCTCGTTGCCGATATTCAAAAAAGTGCTGGATATGGCACCTAAAACGGTCAAAAACGCACCGTGTCAGGAAGAACAATGGGACACGATCGATTTAGGACGTCTACCGATACAGACCTGTTGGCCAGGTGATGCCGGTCCGTTGATTACCTGGGGGCTGGTAATAACCAAAGGGCCGCACAAGAAGCGTCACAACATGGGCATCTATCGTCAGCAAGTCATTGGTCCGAACAAGACCATCATGCGCTGGTTGAGTCATCGTGGCGGCGCACTTGATTTTCAGGAATGGCAACAAGAGAATCCAGGAAAACCTTTTCCGGTTGCAGTCGTACTTGGCGCTGATCCGGCTACCATTCTGGGTGCTGTGACGCCGGTACCGGATACCTTGTCCGAGCACGCGTTCGCCGGTTTGCTACGCGGTGAGCGAACACAACTCGTAAAAGCGAAAACGGTCGATTTGTTAGTTCCGGCCTCAGCCGAATTTGTTCTTGAGGGCTATATCCATCCTGGTGAAATGGCTGAAGAAGGCCCATTTGGTGATCACACCGGTTATTACAATGAAGTCGATGAGTTTCCTGTATTCACTATTGAACATGTAACCCACCGAACCAAGCCGATCTATCATTCGACTTACACGGGTCGACCACCGGATGAACCTGCGATCCTTGGTGTAGCCTTGAATGAAGTGTTCGTGCCAATACTGCAAAAACAGTTTCCGGAAATCGTAGACTTCTATTTACCACCTGAAGGTTGTTCCTATCGGATGGCCGTCGTTAGCATGAAGAAACAATACCCCGGTCACGCCAAACGAGTAATGATGGGAGTCTGGTCATTTCTTCGTCAATTCATGTACACGAAATTTGTGATCGTGGTTGATGATGATATCAACACGCGTTCCTGGGAAGATGTGATCTGGGCGATCACAACCCGTATGGATCCGAGTCGTGACACAACACTGATAGATCACACACCGATTGATTATCTTGATTTTGCCTCGCCGGTATCAGGCCTCGGATCAAAGATGGGTCTGGATGCAACCAACAAGCTACCGGGAGAAACAAATCGAGAGTGGGGCGAGCCCATCAGTATGAATACGGAGGTAACACAACGGATTGACAGCCTATGGGATGAACTTGGTATTCTTGGCAAAAGATAAACCCTTCGGTTAAGTACCGTGAATTCGTTGTCAAGTTAGCCGATGGTGCGCTTGGCCTATCCGCGCACGGACTATCCACGTAACATTTGGAACATTCGTAATAACACAGTCATGTGTTATACCGTTGTGGTTGATCTGAGTATTTTCGTGCTTCGTAATATAACAAAGCGCCGTTAAAGCTGAACGGAAGAGCTTAACTTATGACTCGTAAGATCCTTGGGGATTTACACAATCATTGGCCTGGTGGGGAGCAAAGCGCTCGCCGCCAAACCACGGCTTTGTCGCGACCGTCGACAGAGATTGCTAACACGCGCTTATCAAAAGATTTCCTATCCAAAGATACAGGGCGCTTGCGCAACGCTCCCTTGTCGACGGTATCGTCTTTGCAAAAGGCGTCAAGAAAAGGCTTGATCGGAATCATCACCTGCACCTTTGAATCTGCGTATCACGGGCGGATGATGGAGCAGGCGTCTATGTATCTTAACCAACGCGGTTATGATTCCATCGTCGTATCTTATGCGAAAGACAAATCAGTAGAGTTGAATGCAATTTCAAGTCTGGACGAACTCGAATGTGATGGGCTGATAATATTTTCCTCTTCTCTCGATGATCAAGCGCTGGCGGCTTATCTTGATTCGCACCCAGCCTCGGTGTTGATAAATCACCATTTACCGGAATATCATGACCGATGTGTTTATCTGGACAATGTCTGTGGTGGACGCTTGGCAGCCCAATATTTTGTAGATTTGGAACACACGGCTATCGCCATGGTTACCGGTCCGACGAATGATCTTGAAGTCCAGGAACGTAGTAAAGGGTTTCTGTCGGTATTGGAAGCTCATACGCCTAGTTTGAAACCGGTTATGACAATAGAGGGCGATTTTGCAATAGACGATGGAGCCAAAGCCATCGTTAAAATTCTCGACAGCAAAGAACCTGTAACGGCAGTTTTTTTTCACAGCGATAATATGGCCTTGGGCGCATTGGAAAAGTGTCACCAACTTGGTATAGATGTCCCAAATGAATTGTCCATCATTGGTTACGATGATCTTGTCGAATCTCGACATTCATATCCTGCATTGACAACAATTCATCAACCGATCAAAAAAATGGGCCGGGCTGCTGCGCAACTGATTTGCGGCATGCTTGATAACGATAAACCTGATGGAGTGCTTCAGGATGTTCAATCGGTTTACTCGCCTGTGCTGATAGAGAGGGAAACGGTCAAGAAAAAAAGTGTACCCGAGGACATCCCGCGCATAACCGAACGTGAAATCGAGTGTTTGCAATGGGCTTCCATCGGAAAAACGGCCTGGGAGATATCCATGATCTTGAGTATTTCCGAGCGCACGGTTGGTTTTCATCTGACCAATGCCGCAACAAAACTTCAGGCAAACAATCGCACTCATGCGGTGAGCATTGCGCTTAAAAAAGGATTGATTACTGGCTAGTATGTTTCGCTCGATCAGCCAACCAGTTTGACAGTACTTCCAGTTGCCCTGAATTACCAGCGTGAGGCGCTACATAGATATTGCCGGTAAACCCGCTTTGCTGTGCATGCTGACGCGTGCGTTCACTGTTGACGATCAAGTCGTGCTGCAACAGGGTGCCGAGGTGGGGACTGGCCAGATGTACCAGATTGTCCAAGGTCTCATTACTCATGACGCTTATGATGTCAAAGGGTGCTGATAATCTTGTTGCCAGTGTTGCATCGGGAGTCGGGCATTGACGTTGGTAAACGTCAACTGTGGTTACCTCAGTCGATGTTGGCTCCAGTTGCGCTTCGATGTAGCCACGTCCCCCAACGCCTTTGACGATCAACAGGCGATTGGGTAATGATG
>CAYULV010000026.1:0-6646 GCA_964445655.1 uncultured Granulosicoccaceae bacterium
GTGTCGATATTGAATTCGTTGAACCAGTTGGCCGGGTTGGGGCGAAAGCCAAAGGCTATCAGTACGGCATCAGCGGGAATGACTTCTTCGGTGCCCGGCATTTCTTCAGGCATACGCCGTCCGCGTGCATCGGGCTTGCCGAGTTTGGTGGTTATCACCTTGACACCGGTGACTTCGCCATTGTCGTTGGCGATAATTTCCACGGGTTGACGATTCCACAAGAAATTCACGCCTTCTTCCTTGGCGTTTTTGACTTCCTTGCGTGAGCCAGGCATGTTTTTTTCGTCGCGCCGATACGCGCAGCTAACGGATACGGCACCTTGGCGAATCGCCGTACGGTTACAGTCCATCGCTGTGTCACCACCACCGAGAACGACCACTTGCTTGTCTTTCATATCAACGAAGTTGGTCTCATCCTTGTCCCAGCCGTATTGGTAATTCACGTTGGAAATCAAGTAGGGCAGCGCTTCGTGAACGCCTGTGTGTGATTCGCCGGGGAAACCGCCGCGCATCGATGTATAGGTACCCATGCCAAGGAAAACGGCGTCGTATTCATCCAGTAATTGCTGTAATGGAATGTCCTTGCCGATCTCGGTGTTCAAGCGAAATTCGATACCCATGCCTTCCATGATCTCGCGACGGGTAAAGACAACTTCCTTTTCAAGTTTGAATGGCGGGATGCCGTAAGTGAGCAAACCGCCGATTTCGTTGTACTTGTCGTAGACCACCGCATCAACGCCGTGGCGTACCAGCACGTCTGCGCAGGCAAGGCCTGCGGGTCCTGCGCCTACAATAGCGACACGACGACCGGTCTTGACGACATTGGACATGTCCGGTCGCCAGCCTTGTTTCAAGGCTTCGTCGGTGATGTATTTTTCAATGGAGCCAATGGTGACTGCGCCAAAACCATCATTCAAGGTGCACGCACCTTCGCATAGGCGATCCTGTGGGCAGACGCGTCCACACATTTCAGGCAGCGAGTTGGTGCGGTGCGACATTTCCGCCGCTTCCAGGAGATTGCCTTCGGCGATCAGTTTCAACCAGTTCGGGATGTAGTTATGAACCGGACACTTCCATTCACAATAAGGGTTGCCACAACTCAGGCATCGACCCGCCTGGCGGGCTGCTTTTTCCGGATTGAACTGCCCGTAGATTTCCTTGAAGTGCTTTATGCGCACAGGCGCTTTAAGTTTCTTTGGATCCTTGCGCGGGGCATCGAGAAATTGAAAGATCAGGTCGCTCATTGTGTTGCTTTGTGGTTATCCCAAACGTTCCTTGATGAGCTTGCTGACGGCAGCCATGTCAGCTCGGCCTTGTAGTGCTGGCTTGACAAGGCCCATGACCTTGCCCATGTCCTTGATAGAAGCTGCCCCGGTAGTGGTGATCGCATCACCGACTATCTTGTCGATTTCGCCTTGATCCATTGCTTCGGGCAGGTAGGTCTGAATGATGGCTGACTCGGCTTGCTCGACGGCAACGAGATCGTCGCGGCCTGCCTTTTCATACTGCGCGATGGATTCGCGACGTTGCTTCATCAGTTTGTCGAGAATGGCCATGGTCTGCGCTTCATCGACATCGATGCGCTCGTCCACTTCCTTTTGCTTGATTGCAGCGCTGATGAGACGCAAGGTAGCCAGGCGTGACTTGTCGCCGGCCTTCATGGCTGCCTTGATATCAGCGAGTATTTGGTCTTTGGTCGTGCTCATGGCATGGGCTCATCAACTGGTATCCGACGACGATGGTCCGAGCGTTATCCAGAGCATCAGTCATCGAGCGACGGGTATCGCCCGTAATCGTCCGCTTCTACACAAAAGCTGACAGTAGTCGGCTTTTGTTTGATCCTGAGGTCAGTACTGGAAATCAGTACAGACGAACGCGTCGTGATGTTTCTTTGGACAACTTCTTTTGGTGACGCTTGACGGCAGCGGCAGCCTTACGCTTGCGCTCGGTAGTGGGCTTCTCGTAGAACTCGCGTCGGCGGGTTTCGGTAAGCACACCGGCCTTCTCGCAAGATCGTTTGAAGCGGCGGAGAGCCATTTCAAATGGCTCGTTCTCTTTGACTCGTACTGATGGCATTCGGTAAATTTCTCGGGCTAGAGCGCGGAAAGCTCTCTAGTATAGCGGGATTCGTTCCACAAACTCAACTGTCGCTGAGGTGTTTATCCAATGATCGTGCTTGGTATCGAGTCTTCGTGTGATGAAACGGGCCTGGCTCTGTACTGCACCGAGCGTGGATTGTTGGCCCACAGGCTCTTTAGTCAGATTGATTTGCACGCACTTTATGGTGGTGTCGTCCCGGAACTGGCCTCGCGGGATCACGTCAAGCGCCTGGTACCGCTGACTCGGGAGGTGCTGGAGGCGGCGAATATCGACCGGCAGGCGATAGATGCTGTGGCGTATACGGCTGGTCCCGGTCTGGCCGGTGCCTTGTTGACCGGCGCCCTGATGGCTCGCTCGCTTGCCTGGTCGCTAGGATGTCCGGCGTTGGCGGTACATCATATGGAAGGGCATTTGCTGTCACCGATGCTGGAGCCGGACCCGCCGTCATTTCCGTTTGTCTGTCTGCTGGTCTCTGGTGGACATACTCAATTAGTAGATGTGCAAGGTCTTGGCGACTATCACCTGCTGGGCGACTCTATTGATGACGCTGCAGGTGAGGCTTTTGACAAGACAGCGAAAATGATGGGTTTGCCGTATCCCGGTGGCGTGGCCCTGGCGGCACTGGCGCTCGATGGTGATGATTCGGTCATTCCACTGCCGCGACCCATGCTTGACCGGCCGGGGTTGGATTTCAGTTTCAGCGGGCTGAAAACCGCCGCGATCACGCGCTACAAGGCTGGCATGGGCGACTTGGCCAGCGAGGCGGACAAGACGAAGTTCAAGGCCAATCTGGCAGCAAGTTTTGAGGCTGCCGTGGTTGACGTGCTGATTGCAAAGAGCGCCCGGGCGCTTGATCAGACTGGACATACCCGGCTTGTCATATCGGGTGGTGTCAGTGCCAACACCCGTTTGCGGCAGGCCATGGATGACCTAGGGATGCAAAGAGGTATGCAGGTTTATTACCCAGCACTGGAATTCTGTACCGACAACGGCGCGATGATTGCGCTGGCGGGCGCCCGCCGTCTTGCGCAGGGGCAGTCGAGTGGTCTCGATGTGACGGTTCGGCCTCGCTGGCCGATTGAAGAGATCGCCTGATGCAACGCTACTAGCGCTTGCCGATCTCGGGTTCCGTGCCATCGAGCAGTCGTTGAATATTTTGCCGATGGGTATAAAAGAGTAACGCCCCGATCAAGACAAATGCCACGGCATAGATCTGCGCGCCGTCGATGAATAGATAGATCGGTACCAACAGAAAAGTCAGCAGAGCGGCCAGTGATGATTTTCGGAAGGTCAGGCTGACTGCCAGCCAGGTCACCAGCGCGAGTGCGCCGACGGCAGGGTGCATGCCGAGCAACACGCCTAATGCGGTCGCCACTCCCTTGCCGCCGCGAAAATCGAAGAATACGGGATAGATATGGCCAAGGAAGGCGGCGATACCGACCAGTGCGATGGTGGGCAGGTGGGAACTGACCAAGGAGGCGATCACCACCGGCAAGAAACCTTTCAGCGCATCACCAAGTAACGTCAGCGCTGCCGGGAGTTTGCCACCGAGACGTAACACGTTTGTTGCACCTGGATTACCTGAGCCCTCACTGCGCGGATCGCCAAGACCCATGGCACGGCAAACGATGATGGCTGTCGACAGAGAGCCAGCGAGGTAGGCGAGACCTGTCAATAACAGGGCGGGAAAGGCAAGATTGGCAGCAAACACGATTAAGCTCGGCGTACACTTGGTGGGTGTCCAGAATCACTACTATATAGAATAGAACCGCGAACGGGCCCGATGTCTCTCACTCAACCTAGTTCGATGCGTCAGGTACGGCGCCAATTTCTGAAACGTTCCGACGATTTCGGCCAGCATGCTGCTGTCCATGAATCGCTCAGTGAACGGCTTCTGGCTCGTCTGGATGTGCTGGCCATGACGCCGCAACGCATCCTTGATCTCGGTTGTCGCAATGGCTATCAAATGGCGGCCTTGCGCGAGCGTTTCCCTGATGCCTTGGTGCTTGGCGCAGATCCAGCACCCGGAAAACCGCAGCAGTTGCCGTCCAGCTGGCCAGCCTGGTTGCGGCGTCGCCGCGCAAAACAAGCGGCGATGGTTGCCTGTGATCCGCATCATCTGCCGTTTCCTGATCAGTCTTTTGATCTTGTTGTGTCCAACCTGCTGCTGCCGTTTTGCCACGCCCCGCATGCTGTGTTTGCGGAATCAGCAAGAGTATTGAAGCCTGGCGGTGCTTTCTTTTTCACCAGTTTGGGGCCCGATACCTTGCTCGAGTACCGAGGGGCCTGGGCTGATATTGACGCCCATATGCATGTGTTTGGCCTGATAGATATGCATGATCTCGGTGATGCCATGCTGCGTTCCGGATTTGCCGCGCCCGTGCTTGATCGAGAGAATATAACGGTGGATTACCCCTCTATCGATGCCTTGCAGGATGAGTTGTTTCATATTGGATCAGCTAACATTGCAGAAGGTCGTCGTCGTGGTCTGATGGCACCATCGGTGCGTACTTGTTTAAGATCGAATACAGATCAGATGACGCGGTTTCCCGTGACGTTGGAGTTGGTACAGGGCCACGGCTGGAAAGGGGAGTTGCAGTCTGGTCGATTTGAGAACGGCAGGAATAACAGCACTGACGAGTACCGTATATCTGTCGAGAGCTTGCGCGCGACGCGTAAACGTTGATAAACGCCAGGTCATTATTTTTCAGACATGATCACTATTCAGGACAATCGAGAACGTATCGCCGCCGCCGTTGCGGAGGACGGCGTTGTTCCTGAATTCACGACCCGTTTTATCGTACAGGCCAATCAATCAATGAGTTGGCAAGCGAATCTTTACCTCGCAGCCAGTCTGGGTGTCATCGTTTTGGGTATCGCAATTGCTCTGGCGACCTATGGCATGTGGTTGGTCTTGCCTTTTGCTGGTGCAGAAGTGGTACTGATCATCGTCTGCCTCTACCTGACATTGAAGCGTCTGTCGCGCAAGGAAGTTATCACCTTAAAATCGGATGCTATCAAGCTCGAGTGGGGCTACAATACCCCGGATCTTTCTATAGAATTGCCGCGCCAGTGGAGCCGCCTCAAATACCACTGTCCGGAGAGCAAATTTGAGGTGGGTGAATTGAGCCTGGGTGCACATGGGAAATCGTATGCGCTGGGCACCTGTCTGAATCGGGATGAAAAGCGAGCCCTGTTTGACGCGCTGGAAGCAGCGCTGTCGCAGCAACGCACCACGGGCAATTACTCAGGGTGATTCTGCTCGGGTGGCGCGGCCCGTATGTCGATATCGGTCAACAACGCTTTATACAAGTATTTGGAGAGTGAAGTATGTCGTCTAACCTGACACGTTGGGCGCTTCTGTCAATCGGTCTGCTGCTATCTGGTGGTGCATTGGCCGATTGGGGGGCGTTGAACATGACCCGCGGGGTTACCGAGGTGAGCAAGGAGGTCTATGACCTGCACATGCGCATCTTTTATATCTGCTGTGTGATCGGGGCGCTGGTATTTGCCGTGATGATCTATTCGATGTTTGCGCATCGCAAATCCAAAGGCGTAAAACCTGCGACTTTTCACGAGAGCACGACGGTTGAAGTCGTATGGACGGTCGCCCCGTTGATCATCCTTATTGTCATGGCCATACCGGCGGCAAAGGTACTTATCAAGATGGAAGACTTCAGCGACTCTGAAATGTCCATCAAGGTCACGGGTTATCAGTGGCGCTGGCATTACGACTACATGGACGAAGAGGGACTGGCCTTCTACAGCCAATTGGCTCCCGAGCACAACAAGGCTCGCCAAATGGGTAGCGATATGGACCTTGCATCGTCCTTCCCGGGTAGCGACTTCAACGGCGACGAGGATGTTTATCTTCGTGAAGTCGACAATCCGCTGGTGGTGCCGGTGGGCAAGAAGATTCGCTTCCTGCATACCGCTGGTGATGTGATTCATTCATGGTGGGTCGAAGATCTCGCGGTCAAGAAAGATTCCATCCCGGGATTCATCAACGAGAATTGGGCGCGTATCGAAGAGCCTGGCATCTATCGTGGCAAGTGTGCCGAGCTTTGTGGCCGCGACCATGGCTTCATGCCCATTGTCGTCGAAGCAAAATCTCAAGAGGATTACGACGCCTGGGTGGTTGAGAAAAAACTTGAGCTTGCAGCTCTCGACAAAGAAAGTGATCGACAGTGGGCTCATCAGGAACTCATGACGGCAGGCGCACAGGTCTATCAGAACAATTGCATGAGCTGTCATCAGGCTGAAGGTCAGGGCATCCCGGGCATGTTTCCAGCTATCGCGGGTAGCGATGTGGTTACCGGCGATATCGACACGCACGTCAAGACGGTCATGAATGGTATCGACGGTACCATGATGTCGAAGTTCAGCCACATTCTGAGTGATGCAGACATCGCTGCGGTCATTACGTATCAACGCAATGCGTTTGGCAACGGTACCGGTGACACCTTGCAACCTGTACATATCAAATCCTTGCGCGCGGCAACAAGCGCTAACGACAATGTCGCTACTCTGCCGTTAACCGACAAAA
>CAYULV010000026.1:6746-15363 GCA_964445655.1 uncultured Granulosicoccaceae bacterium
ACCAACCATAAAGATATCGGTACGCTTTACTTGTGGTTCTCCTTGCTGATGTTTTTTATCGGCGGCGGTATGGCTCTGATCATTCGTGCCGAGTTGTTCCAACCGGGTATACAGATCGTTGACCCGATGTTTTTCAACTCCATGACCACCATGCACGCGATCGTCATGATCTTCGGTGTGGTCATGCCGGCCTTTGTGGGTCTTGCCAACTGGATGATACCGATGATGATCGGCGCGCCTGACATGGCCTTGCCTCGACTGAACAACTGGTCGTTCTGGATCATGCCTTTTGCTTTCACCATCATGTTGTCGACCTTGTTCATGGACAGCGGCGGACCGGCCGGTGGCTGGACGTTGTATCCACCGCTGGTTCTGCAGATGGGTGACAGCTTTGCGTTCGTCATCTTCGCGATTCACTTCATGGGCATTTCATCGGTCATGGGGTCGATCAACATCGTCGCCACGATCTTCAACATGCGCCCACCGGGCATGACATTCATGAAGATGCCCATGTTTGTATGGACCTGGTTGATCACGGCTTATCTCCTGATCGCAACCATTCCGGTCTTCGCTGGTGCTGTCACCATGTTGCTGACTGATCGTTACTTCGGTACCAGTTTCTTCAGTGCCGCTGGTGGTGGTGATCCCGTCATGTTCCAGCATATTTTCTGGTTCTTCGGACACCCAGAGGTTTACATCCTGATTTTGCCAGCCTTTGGTATCGTCTCTTCAATCATCCCGACCTTTGCGCGCAAGCCTCTGTTTGGTTATGACTCGATGGTTTATGCCACCGCATCGATTGCCTTTCTGTCGTTCATTGTGTGGGCACATCACATGTTCACGACCGGCATGCCACTGGCGGGAGAGCTCTTCTTCATGTTCTCGACCATGATGATCTCGGTACCTACAGGTGTGAAGGTATTCAACTGGGTAGCCACCATGTGGCGCGGTGCAATGACCTTTGAAACACCGATGCTGTTTGCAATCGGCTTTGTCATCATGTTTACCATCGGCGGCTTGTCGGGTCTGATGCTGGCCATTACGCCTGCTGATATCCAGTATCACGATACTTATTTCGTGGTTGCTCACTTCCATTATGTATTGGTGCCTGGCGCCATCTATTCACTGATGGCGGCAACCTATTACTGGTTGCCCAAGTGGACCGGCAATATGTACGACGAGAAGCTCGGCAAGATGCACTTCTGGATTTCAACCGTGTTCGTCAACGTCTTGTTCTTCCCGATGCACTTCGTCGGCCTTGCCGGTATGCCGCGACGCATCCCTGACTACAGTCTGCAGTTTGCCGACTGGAACATGATTGCCACTATCGGTGCCTTTGGTTTTGGATTCAGTCAGTTGATGTTCGTCTATATCATCGTCAAGAGTATTCGGGGCGGTGAAAAAGCGACCAGTGAAGTCTGGGAAGGTGCGCGTGGTCTGGAATGGACCGTAGCGTCTCCTGCGCCGTATCACACGTTTGAAACGGCTCCAGAGATTTCAGACGCGACCGTTACCCGTTGATCGAGTTGTCTGGTGAAAACTTCTACAGCAACTACTGTCATGAATAGCGAGCAGTCGGGTGACACATCATCCGGCGAGACGAAGAAACAGGGCGACGAGCGTAGCTTCCTGAAGCGCTACCGTCTGCCTCTGTTCCTTGCCGTGGTCGCGGTTTGCTTGTACGTGGGCAGCATCTTGTACATTCTATATGGTCGGGGTCCAGTCTGATGGCAGCTACACGTTCGCATACGAAGGTTGCCCTGCAGTCGCTTGCCGCAGCCGTATTCATGTTTGGCTTCGGTTATGCGATGGTGCCCATCTACGACATCATCTGCGATATCACTGGTCTTAATGGCAAGACCGGCCGGGTCAGCGCGGCGGTTGCTATCGAGCAAGAGCGTGATGCCAATGTCGAGCGTGAGATCACGGTCGAATTTGTGGCCAGTATCAACGCAGCTGGGTCGTGGAAGTTTGAGCCGACGGTGAAAACCATGAAAGTCACGCCGGGCAAGATGTATAGCTCCAGCTACTATGCTGAGAACCTGAGCGACAAGCATGTCGTCGGGCAGGCAACACCTAGTGTGACGCCGTTCGCAGCAGCGAAGTATTTCAACAAGACCGAATGCTTTTGTTTTACACGACAGGCATTTGAGCCAAACGGGTCACGCGACATGCCGCTGACCTTCATCATTGATCCGGATTTGCCGATCAATGTAGACCGGGTGACGTTGTCCTATACGTTTTTCAACTCAGCCGATCAAAGCTAATGATTCATCACTCTCTTGACCCGGTATCCAGCCGGAAAGGAAATCTCCATGAGTAGCGCATCTGGCGGTTATTACATTCCGCATTCGGCAAAATGGCCGATTGTTGGTTCGATCGGACTGTTTGTGTTTTTCTATGGTTTTGCCAACTGGCTGAATGATCGTCCCGGTGGCCAGACCATGTTTTATATCGGTGCTGCGATCCTGGTCATCATGATGTTTGGCTGGTTCGGTACGGTTATCAAGGAATCTGAATCCGGAACCTACAACTCACAGGTGGATATGTCCTTCCGCATGTGCATGATGTGGTTCATCTTTTCGGAAGTCATGTTTTTCGCCGCTTTTTTCGGCGCCTTGTTTTATGCCCGTTCTTTCTCCGGCCCCTGGTTAGGTGGAGACGGTGGCGGCGGTGCGGCAATGACCAATGCAGTGCTCTATAGCGGTCACGATTACGTCTGGCCCAGTAATGGTCCAGAACTGGTCGGCGGTAACTTTACCCAGATGGGTTGGTTTGGTCTGCCTTTGATCAACACACTATTGCTTCTTACCAGTGGTCTGACATGTACCTTTGCACATCACGCCATTCGGGCCGGCAAGCGTCAGCCATTCATCTTGTGGTTGCTTGCTACCGTGACTCTGGGTTTCATCTTTGTTGGTCTGCAGGCGCTGGAATACTATGAGGCCTACGCTCATCTGAACCTGAAGATGACCAGCGGAATCTATGGTTCCACCTTCTTCATGCTGACAGGCTTTCATGGTTTTCATGTGACGATGGGTGCGATCATGCTGTTGGTGGTCATGTTGCGTGCTACGGCCAAACACTTTTCCGACAAGAATCATTTCGCTTTTGAAGCTGCTGCCTGGTACTGGCACTTTGTTGATGTGGTTTGGCTTGGCCTGTTTATCTTTGTCTACTTGTTGTAGATATCGATTTGCCTGATCCCACAACTTCTACCAAAAGACGCACAGTGATTCGTTCGCTGTGCGTCTTTTGTGGTTCTAGCCCTGGCAAACGCCGTGACTACGCTGAAGCAAGCCATGCCTTGGCCGACGCTCTGGTCGCCGCCAACATAACGCTCGTCTATGGTGGTGCGCATGTTGGCATCATGGGCTCATTGGCTGATCGTGTGTTGGCTGGCGGTGGCAGGGTGGTTGGCGTTATCCCGGAATCGCTGGTCGAGTTCGAGGTCGCGCATGGCGGGCTTACCGAACTGCTGGTTGTTCCTGACATGCACGTACGAAAAGCTACCATGGCTGACAGGAGCGATGCCTTTGTTGCATTGCCTGGTGGTCTTGGAACGCTCGAAGAACTTTTCGAGGTGCTGACCTGGGCCCAGTTGGGATTTCATAAAAAACCTTGTGGACTACTCAATATCGCGGGCTTTTACGATGGTCTGTTGAGCTTTCTGGAGCACGCCTGTGATGAAGGCTTCATGAAGCCGGTTCATCGTGATCTTGTCATGGCCGAGACTTCTGCGACGACCTTGCTCGAGCGCTTCGCCTCCTATACGCCAACGGCTGCAATGACCAAACTGGATGTCGAGCGTTAAGGCCGTTGGCGCACCGCACGGCCATTGCTCAGCTATTCGCTGGTACGCTCGATCGGTGACTGCCCGGATAAAGGGCTTGGATTCAATTCGATGATGCCGAGCAAGCCGGCGCCTACGATTATGAGGATGGCGAGAATAGACAAACCGATGCGCAGGGTAAGCGCGTTGACAGTGCGATTGGTCTGTCCCTTGTCCTTGACCAGAAAAAACAATCCTGAGAAGAGGCTGATGACGACAAAAGCCAGCAACAGGAGCACAATGAATTTAATGAATAGCATGTTTACAGGGTACCACTGTGTGCTTGCGCCGGTGCCGGCGACCGCGCTGGCTCGGGTTACTCGGCGAAGCTCATGCGTTTAGGGTCACGACAGTTTTCTCCGCCGTGGTGGGCCTGGCTTGTATTTGTGGCCATCGCCGCCGTCATGCTGATGCTGGGACGGTGGCAACTTGATCGAGCGGCCGAAAAGGTGTCCATGCGTGAGGCGGCCGATGCCGCCAGAGACGCCCCGGCAAAGATGATTACTGAGATAAACGATGTAAAAGCGGCGGCCAATGCCTATACCCGTGTGCAAATCAGTGGCGAGTGGTTGGCTGACCGACAGTTTTTATGGGACAACCGCACCCATAAAGGGCGTGCAGGTTTTGAAGTGATCACCCCGATGCGTACCGCCGATGGCTTGTTGGTGCTGATCAATCGTGGCTGGCTGCCGCTTGGTGCGAGCCGGGATGAGTTGCCGGATGTGTCGTTACCGTCTGAACTTGTCGACTCTGTCCAGACTGTCACCGGTTACTTTACTCGCCCGTCCAAAGGCTTTGCCGGTGGCGACGCGAGTAGCCGTGACGCGGATTGGCCAAAGCTTCTGCAGTTCTACGATTACCCTTTGATCGAGGACTTGCTGTCCGCGGCGATTGTGCCTGGCGTCGTTCAGGTACTGGAATTGGACACCGCTGGCGGTGGAGTCACAAAATCGCCCGCGTCGGTAGATTCAGTTGAATCCCCCAGGCTCTGGTTGACGGGTAATTGGCAAGCCGACGCGTCTGGCCCGGCGAAACATTACAGCTACGCGTTTCAGTGGTTCGCGATGGCGACTGCACTTGCCGTGATCTTTGTTGTAGTAAACCTAAAACGTGTAGTTGATGCGTAAAATGCAATTATGAGCTTGTCTAATAATCCAGAGTTCGGTACCCAATCTCCCGATGAAATTGAGATAGATCCGGCCAAGCGCCGGCGCTCTCGTATAACGCTGATCGGCATCCTGCTGGTATTTGCCATTCCCTTGGGGTTGGCCAGTATCTGGCTGCACCTGGTGCGCTCAAGCGGTGGAGAGCTTGGCGATACCTCAAGAGGTGAATTGATCAGACCTGCCGTGCCGCTGGAAGCGTTTTCCTTAAATACTGCAGAAGGGGCATTTGAACTCGATACAGTGCAGGGTATCTGGACACTGATGTATCTGCCTGAAGGCGAATGCGCAGATACGTGCGAGCAAAATTTGTATCACATGCGTCAAGTGCGATTGGCGCTTAACCATCGTATGGATCGTGTGCAACGAGCCGTTCTGATGCGATCGGAAGGTCAATTGTCGACACGTTTGATTGAGGAACACCCGGGGTTGCTGGTCGCCAGTGGTTCGGCGCTCGAGCTGCAGAATCTGATTGACCAGGTGAGTCAGGCGCAAGCCGATATGCCTGTGATGAACGATGCGATATACCTGATCGATCCGTTTGGCAATCTGATGATGCGTTTTTCGCCGGAGCTGTCTCCGAAGTCGATGCTCAAGGACGTCAAGCATTTATTGAAAGTGTCGCGGATTGGCTGATGGAGCTCTGTTGATGAAACCTGACACAGCGGCAAATTCAATCAGTGGTGCCATGCATCACTCCATTCAGCACTGGCGTGATTATCTGGAAATCACCAAACCCAAGGTTGTGCTGTTACTTGTGTTTACCGCACTTGTTGGTATGGCACTGGCGGTGCCTGCCTGGCTGCCGTTACAAGAGAGCGTGTTTGGTCTGATTGGAATTGGCATGGCGGCCAGCTCTGCTGCGGCAATCAATCATGTCATTGATCAGAAAAGCGATGCGGTCATGAAGCGCACGGCGAACCGGCCTCTGCCGCAGGGTG
The DNA here is from genome assembly GCA_964445655.1 of uncultured Granulosicoccaceae bacterium. Taxonomy (GTDB): domain Bacteria; phylum Pseudomonadota; class Gammaproteobacteria; order Granulosicoccales; family Granulosicoccaceae; genus Granulosicoccus. Next base: position 12,683 of record CAYULV010000026.1, read on the forward strand.
CACTGAGTACCCGACAGTGTCTGGTATTCGCGTTCACCTTGGGTGGGCTGGCAATGCTGATTCTGCTTGTCTTGGTCAACGCGCTGACCGCGGTGCTGACGTTCTTTTCCTTGATCGGTTACGCGGTAATTTATACCGTGTATCTCAAGCGTGCGACTCCGCAGAACATTGTTATCGGAGGTGCCGCCGGGGCGATGCCACCGGTACTGGGCTGGGCCGCGGTCACCAATGAAGTTACCGCCGGTGCCTTGCTGTTGTTTTTGATCGTGTTCATCTGGACGCCGCCGCACTTCTGGGCATTGGCGATTCATCGGCGTGATGACTACGCTAAGGTTGATATTCCGATGCTACCGGTTACCCATGGCATTGCTTTTACGCGTGTGCAGATCATGCTGTACACGATTCTGTTATTTATCATTTCGATATTCCCTTATCTGATTCAGATGAGTGGCTTGCTATATCTTGTCGGTGCGATCGTATTGGGTATAGGTTTCCTGTATCACGCGTGGAAGCTCTTTGACGAGACGGCCGAGCGCCAGCCGATGCGTACCTTCGTTTTTTCAATCAACTACCTGATGTGGCTTTTCGGCATCATGCTGGTTGACCATTATCTGCCGCTATTGCCGTTTCTGCGCGGATAAGAATCAAGAACTCCGCACTGAAACGGCAACATAACACGACCGGCTTGTTTGCAGCAGGTTTGCTGGCTTTGAACAAGCTTGCTTAGCGGATGAACTCCGGACGTTGCCAGACGCGTACCCAGTCAATTTCGTATGGTACGAAAAAGTCTTCATCGGCAGGATCCGGACGTGGTGTCCAAACACTACCCATGACCAGATACATAGTGATATACATGGCTTGACGTGACACTTCCGGACCACTCAGTCGCAGAATTTCTACATCATCGATGTACCACACGACAAGTTCCGGATCCCACAATACACTGAACACGTGAAAGTCTTCGTCATAGGGAACGCCTTCGTTCTTTTCAAACATCGTCGGGCTGGAGCGCGTTGTCATGCCATCACGTTCATCACGATAGTGATAGGTCTGATAAGTAACATCCGGAAATTCTCCGAGAAATTCAACGATATCGATTTCCGGTGCATTCAATGCTGCCCATTGGTGAAACAAAAAGAAGGTCGATAACTTGCCGGTACCTTTGGCAAGCTTTACTCGGGCTTCTACATATCCATAGGTGAAATTGAATGCTTGACGTGATGTGATAGCACCGGAAAGAAACGGTTTGTCATTTGCATCTGAACGGCTTTCGTCAGGCGTTATAGATGGCGTGATAGCGAGCGTGTCGCCAGTGAAAACGAATGGGTCAAATTCCAATGCCGAATCGTTTTGTGTGTCGACAAAGTATTGAAGCTCACCATTGATGGTGACTTCCGGCCCCCAGGGCAGACGTGTAACCCACTTCGATGCATCGAGGCTATCCCCATTAAATTCATCAGCGAAAACCATTTCGAATTCGCTGCTGACGAGACTTCGGATATCCGAGCTTTCATTCTCAGCCAATTGCACGGCAAGCTTTTCGGAGGACTCCGATTCAAGCCCGTCAGCATCAACGGCGCGAACGACGTACTCATAGAATTCCCCTGGCTCCGGTCCTTGTTCAAAACACAAGAGAAAGCGCGTGAAATTGCAATCGATATAACTATTGGTTGTCCAGTACTTCCGATCTTCGTTACCGGGTTTTATTGGGTCAACGCTATACAGGAAAAGATTGTCGCGATAGATGTTGTAGGCAACTGCTCCCGGTACCGGGTCCCAATTGAATTCAACCCAGTCATTGGAAATCAGTCGAGCGGACATACCGGTTGGCGCGGGTAAATCGCTGATTGGATCTCCACCGAGTCTTACTGTGAGCGGGTTTGACGTCAGTGAAAAATTCAGCGCTTCATCGAAAGAGGAGATTGCATAATCGACATCGTCAACGTCTGTCGGCAGATCGCTATCTACATAGTCAAGTGCTCTGACCGTTGTCAGGTATTCACCGTTTCTATACAAGTTGTAGCCTTCAACGCCAGTGTCATCGTCCGGTTCTTCCCAACTCAAGGTGACACTCGTTTCAGTAACAGTATCAGCCACCAGGCTTGTAATGATCTCGGGCGGGGTGGTGTCCTCGGTAGCAGGCAGAGGTGAATCGGAATCTGGTATTGGATCTGGCTCTGGTATTGGTTCAAGCTCAGGATCAAGCGTAGGTTCCGGGTCCGGGTCAGGAACAATCGGATCACTTGGTTCGGCATCGCTTAGTACGGTTGCCGATCGTTGACTAAAATTTCGGGGCTCGTCAAACGCAACGATATAGTAGGAGTACGCTTGTGCTTCGTTCAAGTCAACATCCATGGTCGGTGACTCGAATACCGTCTTGATGTAACGATCATCGCGATACACGTTGTAACCAGCAATACCCTCATCATCCAATGACGCAGTCCAACTGAGTCGAATTTCGTTGGGTGACACACGTGCAGCTGCAAGGTCGAGTGGTGCTGTTGGAATTTCAGGTAAAGCATCTGTTGCAGGGTCTGCAACAGGGTCTGTAACGGGATCTATAACGGGATCTATAACAGGATCTATAACAGGATCTATAACAGGATCTATAACAGGATCTATAACAGGATCTGTAACGGGATCTGTAACGGGATCTGTAACGGGATCTGTAACGGGATCTG
>CAYULV010000026.1:15463-21543 GCA_964445655.1 uncultured Granulosicoccaceae bacterium
GATCTGTAACGGGATCTGTAACGGGATCTGTAACGGGATCTGTAACGGGATCTGTAACGGGATCTGTGGTCAACACTGGTTCGGTAGTTTCTTGTGACAGTGTCAGCGTTTCCGAACGTGTCGAATACTCACGGACAGAACCATCATCGGGGGAATCGAATGCTGTGATGTAGAAACGTGTGTCAGTTTCTTCCGATAATTCTCCAATCCACGAGTTTGTACTGACAGTCGTCAAATAAACATCGTTTCTATAGATGTTGTAGCCGGCGACGCCATTGTCATCGATTGAAGCTCCCCAACTGAGCTGCACACTGCTGCCAGTTACTTCCCCGCTGATTGACGAGGGTGGGGTGGGTGGTGTTGCGTGAGCTAGTGAGAAACTCAATCCTGTCGCCAGTACAGTAAGAGATCTTCGCAATTGCGTCCGTTTTCTTGCCATGGTTCTGTTGCTTTTCTGTGACGGACGACACATTAACAGAACATCGGAAACCTCGTGAACAGAAACGCGCGGTAATCTCACACTTGAATATCTACTCGAAGGGTGTGCAGTGCAGTGCTCATACCAATCTGTATGGTCCAAGCGACATCACGGCAAGACTGATTCCCGATAGTGCAGTTATCGCGGCGCAACTTTCAAGCGCCATATCTGAGGAGTCAAGAGGTGATAAAATCAGCAATAACCAGCCTTTCGCCACATAAGTTTAACGCGCTGTTCACGCCTGCACAGGCGATTTGCCATAGCGTTGTTCCGACGCCCGGCATAGTTGGCGCACTACCCGCCAGTAATATGTCAGCACGCTTGTGCGTGCGAGTCACAGAAACGATTTTCACATTACTGACAATTTTCACATTACCAATGTCAGTGTTCGCGGGAGATCCGCTTTTCTCGTCACAAGCTGTTGACGCCGACGTTGTTTTGGCGAACTAGTGTGTATCTGGATGGTCCGACCATGAACGGTACAGCAACTCTCACGTCCCCGGAATCGCGCTGTACTGAGGGAGAATCAATGCATATATTACTGGTCGAGGATGATGCTCATACTGCTGACTACGCGGCGCGTGGATTCAAGGAAGCGGGCCATGTCGTTGATGTCCTCGAAGACGGTAAAGAAGCCATGATTCAGTGTTTGCAGACTGAATATGATGTACTGGTTGTTGATCGCATGTTACCGGGCATGGATGGCTTGGCGATGGTCAAATCCTTACGCGCATCGGGTAACAAAACCCCCGTCATTTTTCTCACCGCTGTCTCGGGCGTGGATGATCGTGTTGCGGGGCTTGAAGCGGGCGCCGATGATTATCTGACCAAACCGTTTGCTTTTTCCGAACTTATGGCGCGTGTCAACGCGCTTGCCAGACGGCCAGCCGCATCGGTTGAAAGCACGCACCTTCAAGTGTCTGATCTAAAGCTTGATTTACTTGCACGCACTGCAACGCGAGACGGCAAGGATATAGATTTGCAGCCGCGAGAATTTACACTCCTGGAAGTCTTGATGCGCAACGAAGGTCGTGTAGTCAGTCGTACCATGTTGCTTGAGCAAGTCTGGGATTTTCATTTTGATCCGAAAACCAGTGTCGTAGAAACTCACATCAGCCGCTTGCGAGGCAAGATAGACAAGCCTTTTCCCGAGCCCTTGCTGCATACTGTGAGAAACCTCGGTTACAGCATGCATCCACCACGTTGACGATTATGAAATGACGCCACCAGATGTTTCAGGCTATGCCGATAACGCCGACAGTGTCGGGCGTGGTTTGACAATGCCTGTGACATCTGTGTCGACGATCCAACCTCCTGACAGTCCCGGACTGACGATCAACTTTACGCAGTGGCTTTTCGAACGCTTTAAAATTCTTAAAAGTTCGTCGGTAAGAATCGGTTTGACATTCTGGCTGTTGTTTGTGTCGACCTTTGCAGTGGCCGAATGGTTATTCTATGAAAACCTTCAAGAACGTATTCTCTCTCGAATAGATCAATCAATAATTGAACGCCACGACGCGATCAAGGGAATTTATAACAGTAAAGGGCTTGATGCTGTTATCGAAGTTGTTCAGTCACGTGAAAACTTACCTATGTCCACGGCCATGGGTTCTCACCTGGCGACTGCCGATGGTGGGCGTATTGCGGGCAATATACCGATATGCCTGACTGAGTTGGGATGGGACGATCTTGTTGCCGCTGATATAGGGCTCGATAGTGATTCTGGATCTTATCGGTTTTACACGGTTGATTTAGGTGGCAATCTGTTGTCAATCGGGCGCAGTCTTTATGCGCTTGAAGATCTACGTGTCACCTTTGTGGAAAGCCTTGTTCGCGTCTTTCTCGGGTCGATGCTGCTCGCGATCCTGGTGTCCTGGTACATCGCCTGGCGTATGCATGTTCGAGTGCAAGGTTTGTCTGGCGCACTTGACAATGTTGCTGCGGGAAATCTGAGTGCTCGATTGCCCGTAAGCTGGGCGGAAGATGATATTGATCAGATGTCAATGAAGGTCAATGCAGCGCTGGTGCGATTGAAGCAAACGGTTGACGGTTTGCGGCAAGTCAGTACCGATATCGCACACGACCTCAAGACACCGCTGAACCGCTTGTATATATCCATAGAAGAAGCCGCCAGCAAGAGTCGCGGTGGGGCTTGCGTGGGTGATGAGTTGGAACATGCTCTGTTGGAAGCACATGGGATCAACAGCACCTTTGAGGCTTTGCTGCGCATAGCCCAGATTGAAGCTGGTGCACGAAAATCCCAGTTCAAGTTCTTTGATCTTGCCTCTGTTATCGAAACTACTGCCGAGGTGTATGCGCCGGTTATCGAGGAACATGGTCATACATTGATCATGGATTTCAACCCGGCGATGGAACTGCCGATGTTCGGCGACAAGGAGCTCGTGCTGCAGTTGATTGTGAATCTGGTCGAAAATTCGATGAATCATTGTGAACCGGGAGCCGAGATTCACTTCGCAGCTAGTGAGCACCGAGGTTATGTCTGGTTAAGTGTTGCTGACACTGGTCCGGGCATCCCCGAAGCGGAACGTGAGAATGTATTCCGACGCTTGTATCGACTCGAGCGGAGTCGAACAACTCGTGGTACCGGTTTGGGCTTGAGTCTGGTCAAGGCGATAGCAGACTTGCATTGTGGCAAAGTCTTTCTTGAAGACAATGAGCCTGGCTTGAAAGTGATCATTCAGTTTGACCGCGATTGTCCCATAGAAACCCAATAGGAATTATCCAGGCTGCTTTGAAAAAAAGCTGCATTGGCTCGCGATGCTGAGATGAATTTGCTCAGAAAAGCCGGAATGGGACGGCGTAGAACGGCATAGAGTAGAATACACATCTCGTAATCCGTGATGGTGCACTCCCGTTGATTTCGCCTAAATCCAACTCGATTAACGACTACGCTTTGTCCGATCGTTATGACAAAGAATCAGGACGTGTTTTCCTGACGGGCACTCAGGCATTGCTGAGAGTACTGCTGGAACAAAAACGTCGTGATCGATCCATTGGACTCAATAGCGCTGGTTTTATAACTGGCTATCGAGGCTCTCCTTTGGGCGGGGTCGACAAAGAATTATGGGGCAACGCTCAACGTCTCACTGATCACAGCATTCAGTTCCTGCCGGCGGTTAATGAGGATCTTGGCGCCACCGCAGTTATTGGTTCGCAGCAAGCCGCGCTAGACCCCGCTTGTGAAGTCGATGGAATCTTTGCCATGTGGTACGGCAAAGGGCCGGGTGTTGATCGTTCAGGCGATGCGTTGAAACACGGCAATGCCTATGGTTCCCATGCAAAGGGTGGTGTGCTGGTGGTGGCAGGTGATGATCACGGTTGTGTATCGTCCTCGATGCCGCATCAATCAGACGCGGCATTCCTGTCCTGGTTCATGCCCATTCTTAATCCGGCCTCGGTAGCGGACTATCTGGAATTCGGTGAGTATGGTTACGCCTTGTCACGCTTTTCCGGGACTTGGGTTGGCTTCAAGGCGATTTCTGAAACCGTTGAATCTGCACAATCCATTCAGCTCAAACCTTCGCGCGCTTTCAATATTCCCGAAAATGTCGAGAACGTTGGTGGCCTGCATGTTCGCTCGGCGGAGTTGCCGAGTGCGGAGATAGAACAGCGTCTAGGTCACAAGCTAAAAGCGGTTGAAGCATTTGTCGAGAAAAACCCTCTGGATCAGACCTTGTACAAAGTGGCTGATGCAAGGTTTGGATTCGTGACAACGGGTAAGGCTCACCTGGATGTTTTGGAAGCACTAAGACTGCTTGGAGTTGATGAAACTCTATGCAAGGACGTTGGCATCGATATATACAAGGTTGGCATGGTGTGGCCACTGGCCAAGAAGCAGGCCTTGGATTTCGTGGAAAACAAACATGAAATAATGGTTGTGGAGGAAAAGCGAGGCATTATCGAAAGCCAGCTAAAGGAATACTTCTATGACTGGCCGGGTAACAAGCCGCTTCGCATGGTTGGTAAATTTGATGATCAGCTGTCACCGCTACTGCCCTGGACTGGCGAGCTGACACCTCGATTACTTGTCCCCTTGATTGCCAAGCGATTGCATCACCTGTTTCCGGCTTTGAATCTGTTGCAGCGATCAGAGTCCGTCTTGTCGAACACGTCTACTGAGTTATCTGTATCAGGTGCCTCGCGTCTACCGTATTTTTGCTCAGGATGTCCACATAGCACGTCGACTAAAGTCCCTGAGGGTAGTGAAGCTTCATCGGGCATCGGTTGTCATGTGATGGCAAGCTGGATGGGCAGGAATACGGGCGGTTTTGCCCAAATGGGCGGAGAAGGTGTCCCGCACATTGTTAGCTCGATGTTCAATGGTGGAAAACACCGATTTCAAAACATGGGGGAAGGTACCTGGTATCACTCAGGGAGTTTAGCCATACGCCAGGCAGTAGCTGCCAAGACAAACGTTACGTTCAAGATTCTCTACAATGATGCGGTTGCGATGACCGGCGGTCAGCCAGTCGATGGCCCCATAAGCGTGCAGCTTATTGCTCAATCCTGTCGCGCGGAGGGCATTCAACGCATCGCCATGGTGTCAGATAACATCGCCAAGTTTGATGCCAAAGATTTCCCTGATCAAACAAGCTTTCATGACCGCGCCGAGCTCGACCAGATTCAGCGCGAGTTGCGGGATATCGATGGCGTCACCGTTATCATCTATGAACAAATTTGTGCAACCGAGAAGCGACGAAAAACAAAACGTGGCCTGATTGAAGATCCGAAGAAGTTTGTGGTGATCAACGAACTGGTATGTGAGGGTTGCGGCGATTGTTCGGTTGAGAGTAATTGCCTGAGTGTTGAGCCTCTGGCGACTGAGTTCGGTACCAAGCGTCAAATCAATCAATCTACGTGTAACAAGGATTTTTCCTGTGTTAATGGGTTTTGCCCCAGTTTTGTCACCATTGAAGGTGGTGTCAGGCGTCAACGTAGTATTGAACTGGATGAAGTCAGTACACTGATATCAGATGTACCTGTGCCGGAATTGCCCGCGTCCAGCGCCCCTTACAATATTCTTGTTACTGGTGTTGGCGGAACCGGTGTGGTCACGGTTGCTGCATTGATTTCTATGGCAGCACATCTGGAGAATAAGGGCGCGAGTGTGTTGGACTTTACCGGCTTTGCGCAAAAGTTTGGCACCGTGTTGAGTTACGTACGACTCGCCGAAACACCTGAAGCAATACACCAGGTGCGACTGGATGAAGCTAGTGCCGATTCAGTTATCGCCTGCGATATTGTCTCTACCTCCTCACCGAAGGCATCTGTATATATAAGACCTGGTACTGGCGTGGTGTTAAACGAAGCGGAGATGCCAACAGCGGATGTTGTGTTGAATAGAGATGCCAATTTACGAGTGTCAGATCGTGTCAATGCGATCGGCAGTGTCGCAGGTATGCAGAACGTATCCACCGTCGACGCTAATTCCTTAGCAGAAACCTGTTTTGGTAACAGCGTATTTGCCAACATTATCCTGTTGGGAATGGCTTGGCAACGGGGTCTGGTTCCAGTGAGTATGGAGGCCTTGATGCGTGCTATCGAGTTGAATGAGGTGGCGATTGATCAAAACAAGGCGGCC
>CAYULV010000026.1:21643-22997 GCA_964445655.1 uncultured Granulosicoccaceae bacterium
TGCGTAAAATACGTGGCACCTTTTTCGATCCATTCGCTTATCAGGAAGATCGTAAGCTGGAGCGAGAATTGATTCGTTGGTATGAAGACATTCTTGAAGAACTGGCTAGTTCGAATGTAAAACAAGACAAATCAACATTGATCAGTATCCTAGAAGGGCCTATGGATATTCGTGGTTATGGACCGGTAAAGCAACAGGCGGCCGTCGAGGTACAGCACAGACTAACTTCCTTGCTTGCAGCGTAAGGTGCTGCGAACGGGCGACGCTCATCGTTCATCGTCAGTGATCGTAGTAATACACTTCAGGTCGACGATTGTTTTTTCTGAGACAGCACCAGGGATGCGCGTGAGTAACGGCCACAGCTGAATTGCTTGCTATTTATCCTGTTTCAGCTGTCGATACCCTGCCGGGTAGCGTTGGTAGTGTGATTTGAACGCTCGCGAAAATGAGCTTCGACTTTGGTAGCCCACTTTGGCGGCAATCGATTTGATTGGCAGGCTGGTGGTGGTCAGTAACTGAGCGGCGCGCCTTAGTCGATAGCTGCTGATAAATTCATGCGGTGCCTGGCCCAGCGCGCGCGCGAAATGTTCCGAAAACGATGACCGGCTCATGCAGGCAAGATCTGCAAGTTCGTCCACACGATGATTGTGCTCCGGAGACGTAAGCATCGCATTCAGCGCCGCTTGTAAACCGGGATTATCCAGTACTGCCAACCAGGGAAGGCGCCAGTCGTTTTGTTCATGAAGTCTGCGCATCATCAGTATCAGACACTGCTTCATCAATGTACCTGCCATGGCGTGCGTGCCGAGCTGGGGTTGACCGAACTCCAGCAGAATCGATTCGAAGGCCATGCGAATGAAGTTACTTTCTTCGAAGGACTCGACCAGTGGTTGCTCAAGCAGGTTAAAGATGTCTATGCCCTGACCTAGCGTGGCGTGAATTCGACCGCAAGCCAGCAGCAGGTTGGTATCACCGTTACCTGACTTCAACCATTGTATGTTGTCTGCAGGTTGTGAGCATAGTGTTGACGTGGTGTTCGTTGTACCACTGTCGTGTCTTGATTCAATGTGTTGTGTCAGACCTTCGGGGATAAGAATCATTTGATCAGCTTGAAGATTGATCACTTCACCCGAGCCGCTGACCAGAGACCCAGATCCAGTCAACACATAGTGAATGGTCGTACGCTGATCGGCGGGAAGATCGAGATGGCTGCCACTTCGTACATCACAAATGGCAAAGGGTTCGACCTGTACTTCCAGAGCGCCAAGAAATGAATCGGTCAGTTGCATGGTGTAGGGCGATGATCCGTGAGACGTGCAGTTGACGTGGCAATGGTGCGAGAGCAGGTAATGAG
>CAYULV010000027.1:0-15469 GCA_964445655.1 uncultured Granulosicoccaceae bacterium
CCTTTCGGCACTTCAAAGGTTCGAGCATCACGCGCTGGAACGACAACGGTGTCGACGAGCTTTAGCGTCTTTCGCCAGGCACTCAATTCACTCGCGTCACGGCTGGGCACCGATTCAACGTCGTAACAGACGATGGGTTTGACAGCGCGTCTTGTCGAGGCATCAGCGGGGGCTTCTGCTGGTGCGTCAGCTGGGGTGACATCAGTCATGTGTTGCTTACTCTGTTCAAGATAAAGTTCATGATGGAGTTCGGGATGGGGTTCGATATAGAAGCGGGTTCATTGGTCGGGATACGCACTCAGGGTAATAGGCTTAAGCCAACAATTGACGTTCAAGTGCAATCAAGCTCTCGAGATTGTGTGCGCTACAGTAAACATCAGTGTAGGGCTCAACCGGGTCCATCCAGCGATTTTCCTGCCCAGGTTCAAATCGCCCGAGCAAAGGATTGACCCAAATAAGTTTTCGTGCCCGGCGTTGCATGACAGCCACAGCCTTTGCCAGGCGTTCCGGTTTGGCCGTATCGCAACCGTCGCTGAAAACGACCAAGGTCGTTTTTGAATCAACGAGGCTCGATAGATAGTGCTCGTTGAAAGTCTCGAACGACTCAGCGATTCGCGTCCCACCCAACCAGCTTTTAGCCATCAGATTCAAGGTGAATTCAAAATCAGCTTCGGTCAGTTTTGCACGACCACGCCCGAGCGGTGTCAGCTCCGTGTTAAAAGCAAATGCATCCGAGCGATGAAACAGGCTCATCAAAATACGTGAAAAACGCAGAAACAATTTTGCGTACACGTCCATGGACTGACTGATATCAAGCAACAAGACAAAGCGCTGCATGCGCTTGCGCTTTTTTCGAAAACGTAACTGCATCGGGTGACCTTGATAACGCAAGGATTCCCGATTTGATTTTCGAAGGTCGATTGTGTGCCCACGAGTCGCACTCTGTTCGCGTCGAGTCACACGTCGACGCGCTCGCCGAGCGATTTGCTCGACGAAATACTCAATGCGGCGCATTTCGTGTGGATTGAATACGAAGCGGAAGTCTGCAAGCGACAAGGCCTTGAAGTCACCCGCGCCAAAAAACTCCTCTTCCTGCTGAGCTTTTTCAGAGGTGCCGGCCAGACCGACCAGCTTCTGGTTGCCTGCCATCGTAAGAGAATCACCGTCATCAGAGCCATCCGGATTACCTTGACCGTCAAGCGGCTCACCGAGCGGACGCCAGTAGATGTCGAACAGATGATCAAAACGGCGCCAGTCGGCAGGTGATCGACAAGCGCAGGCTCGCAGGCCAGTCATCAACTGCTGACGGGAGCGCAACATATCAAGACTTGCTATGCGTTGCATGTCAACAACCGACGCTGTATCAATTTCAACACCATTGGCACGCAAGAACTGACCGAAGTCGCTGAGTCTTACGCTGATATTTTCGACGATCAACTCAATAGCATCATGCAGAGGGCTGCATGGACTCCTTAACAGAGGCAGAGCTGTCCGATGTGTTGCTTGAGCTACTGCCCACATCATGACCAACGATCATCGCCGCAATGCCGGTATCAGGGTCATTAATGAGTTGACGATCCTCACGCGTCTTGACCAAACTTGAAAGACTTTGCAAGACAAGCTCAGCGTCATTGTGCAGATCCGTGACGTTCAGCCGCATCAGCGAGGCAGCCCAATCCAGAGTTTCGGCGACACCGGGCGCTTTGCGCATCGCCGAGCCGCGAAGTTTTTGCACAATCCCGATGAGCTGGTGGTTTAAATTGGCGTCGATTTCCGGCAGCTTGGCTTTGATGATTTGTTGCTCTCTATCAGCCGATGGATAATCCATGTAGTGATAGAGACAACGCCTGCGCAAGGCATCGCTGAGTTCACGAACTCCATTGGAGGTGAGAACGACCTGCGGCTGAGTGCGGGCCTTGAAGGTACCGAGCTCAGGGATGCTGATCTGGAAATCCGACAGCAACTCCAGTAGCAACGCTTCAAATTCTTCGTCCGCGCGGTCGATTTCGTCAATCAGCAACACTACCGGTTGCTCACTGGCTATGGCATCGAGCATGGGGCGCTTGACCAGAAAGTCATCGCTATACAGCGTTTTGCGCAGCGTCTCAGGGTCTGCACTGCCAGCCATCTGGATGGCAAGCAACTGGCGTTGATAGTCCCAATCGTAAAGCGCATGTTGGGCATCCAAGCCTTCATAACACTGCAGACGAATCAGACGACGCCCATGAATGGCAGCCAAACACTTAGCAACTTCAGTCTTGCCAACCCCGGCCTCACCTTCGATCAACAGCGGCTTGGCCAAGGCATCGGCCAGTACAAGTGTTGTCAGCAATTCTTCATCGGCAACATAGGCCTGATTCCGAAAGCCTTCGTTCAAGGCACGAATGTCAACGGCAACTGACATGAGTGGGTCAACCTGAGTCGTTTACGGATGTGCCGCATAGAAGATGCGACAACTGGCAATGTAGCACGAAGGCGGCGACGAGCATAACGGGCTGCTACTCCGTTTCTGTACGAACCGAGTACACTCTGCCAATATTACTAGTACCTATCAAGAGAGAATTGGTTCGATGCAAAGATCCGGCGGTGAACTGCTGGTCGATTGCCTGCTGGCACTCGGCGCGACAGACGGTTTCGGTATTCCTGGCGAAAGCTATCTGGCAGTGCTGGACGCTTTCCACGATCGAACCAAGGACTTCCGCTTTACTATCTGCCGCAATGAAGGTGGCGCCTCTTTCATGGCCGCCGCGCAGGGCAAACTGACCGGTCGTCCAGGTTTGTGTTTTGTGACTCGTGGACCGGGGGCGACAAACGCCTCGATCGGTGTGCACACCGCCTTTCAAGACTCGGCTCCGATGCTGTTATTTGTCGGGCAAGTCGGAACCGAAATGCGGGGGCGCGAAGCGTTTCAGGAAATTGACTACCGCCGCTTCTATGGTGACTTGACCAAGTGGGTAGTTGAAATCGATGACTGCGAACGCATTCCGGAATTAATCAGTCGAGCTTGGGCAACAGCCATATCCGGTCGACCCGGACCGGTGGTTGTCGCCTTGCCTGAGAACATGTTGCGAGCAACGACATCGGTCGAACCGTGCCGTCCTGTTCGAATTGCTGAGGCGAACCCGCCTCCAGACGCGATAACGTCCGCAATCGAAATTCTTTCAAAGGCAGAAAGACCGCTTGTCATCGTTGGTGGCGGTGGCTGGTCAGCTGAAGGCCGCGAAGCATTGGATAACTTTTGCTTAACCACCGGCCTGCCCTTGGTTGCTGCATTCCGTTACCAGGAACTTTGTAATCATGCCAATCCAAGTTACATCGGTGATGCGGGGGTTGCAATGCCCGCTTATATGCGTGATGCGATCAGACATTCTGATGTGATTCTGGCCATTGGTATTCGCTTTGGCGAGATGGTCACCGGTGGCTATGAATTGTTTGACTGTCCCCACCCCGCGCAAACATTGATTCACTCTCATGCTTCCGACCACGAGTTGAATAAAATTTACCAAGCCGATGTCCCGGTTCACTCCAGCTCCAATCAGATGTGCAAAGCATTGCTGCAGTCTGTAACTGACGGCGTGGGAGATCGCCTGAAAAGTCAATGCATGACATGGTTGGAAGCTTGTCGTGAGGGCTACCTTGCGCTGCCAACGACCGCACGTCCCACAGGAAAGGTCGACATGCTGACGGTGACCCGCTACGTGCAGGACCACATTCCAGACGATGCCATCATCACCAATGGTGCGGGTAACTTTGCCGTATGGCCTAACCGCTTCATGCGGTTTACGAAAGAGATGCGTTTGCTCGCACCGCAAAGTGGCGCCATGGGTTTTGGCGTTCCAGCTGCCATTGCGGCAAAACGCCTGCATCCGGAACGTAGCGTCATCTGCTTTGCCGGAGACGGTGACTTTCAGATGAACGGTCAAGAGATAGGAACCGCCGCGCAATACAATTGCGTGCCGATCATTCTGATACTCAACAATGGGACTTACGGGACGATACGAACTCACCAGGAGCGAGAATACCCAGGCCGCCCCTCCGGCACTGAAATAGTCAACCCCGACTACGCGACGCTTGCCAAGGCATACGGCATCCCAGGCTTTACCGTGACCACAACCGACGAATTCTCCACCGCCTTTGATGCAGCCATCAGCGGTAAGAAAGGCGCGCTGATCGAGCTCGTCGTGGATTAAACGGGTCGCACCACGGCAGGTCATTGATTTATCAGGATTTCATCCTGATAACGAAGTGTTTTCACGCCTTATATCGCCATTCTCTGACCGAAAAGAACGTTTTATAAAAAGATGCTGATCGTTAAAACCTTCCAATCAGCCCGAATAAATATCGATTTAAGGCATTATTAACTGCGAAATCCGCTTAAAGGTTATTTGAATTCAATGGCTTCCGATGGTGCGACCCCCGTTCTCGAACACGTTGATCAGAATATTGAGGCGGCGACGTCGCGGCTGTTCGAGCTGCTGAGAATTGACAGCATCTCGACGGACCCGGCTTACGCGGACTCTTGTTTGCGGGCGGCTGATTGGTTGGTGAATGATTTGTCGTCAATAGGATTCGATGCCGAACGTCACCAGACTCCCGGGCATCCGATGGTTGTCGGCAAACATTCCGGTGAACGCGACGGCCCGCACCTTTTGTTCTATGGCCATTACGACGTGCAACCGGTCGATCCTCTTGAGCTGTGGAATCGACCGCCGTTCGAGCCAGCGATTGAAGACACACCAGCCGGCAAGGTCATCCGAGCTCGCGGCGCCGCTGATGACAAAGGGCAATTGATGACGTTTGTTGAAGCCTGTCGTGCCTGGAAGTCCGTACACGGATCACTACCCAGCGACATCACAATTTTTTTTGAAGGTGAAGAAGAAAGCGGCTCTCCTTCACTAATCCCATTCATGGAAGAAAACAAATCAATGTTATCCGCAGACCTGGCGCTTGTTTGCGACACCGGCATGTGGGATGCAAAGACACCAACCATTTCAACCATGCTACGAGGTATGGTCGGTGAAGAAATCACCATCACCGGCCCATCACTCGATCTCCATTCCGGGATGTACGGCGGCCCGGCGATGAACCCAATCCGTGTACTGACGAAAATACTTGCCGAACTGCATGACGATGAGGGACGGGTAACGCTCGAAGGTTTTTATAACGGTGTCGAAGCACTAACACCGGAAATTCACGATCAGTGGGCAGCACTCAATCATGATGGCGAACAGTTTTTACAATCTGTTGGCCTGTCAACACCCGCTGGCGAGAAAGATTATTCAGTGCTCGAACAAATCTGGGCGCGCCCAAGCTGTGATGTCAACGGCATAGACGGTGGTTACAGCGGCGAAGGGTTCAAAACAGTCTTGCCCTCTCAAGCACGGGCAAAGATCAGTTTTCGTCTCGTCGGCAAACAAAACCCTGATGCGATTCGCGATGCATTTATCAAGCATGTCAACGAACGATTACCTGCCGATTGCACGGCCACATTCAAATCCAAGGATGGCTCACCCGCGACCGTTATGCCTGTTGACGCCCCTGCATTTCGACAAGCCCATACGGCCTTAAGCGAGGAATGGGAAAACGAAGCTGTCTATGCTGGCTGCGGCGGGTCTATCCCCGTTGTCGGACATATCAAAGACATTCTCAACATGGATAGCCTGCTGGTTGGCTTCATGCTCGATGACGATGCAATCCATTCACCTAATGAAAAATATTCCTTGAACAGTTTCCACAAAGGCATCCGCAGCTGGGTTCGCATTCTCGATGCTCTATCATCCAAGCCCTGATCATTGACGATTGAGATGGCAAAGTGAACGACAAAAGGGTTAAACGATTTCGTATCAACAGCAATCATTTAACATCAACAATACGTTTGCACCGCCTTGACCGTTGAACCCACATAATGGCCACCAAATTTGATCGCGTGCACGATCAATGGCGCCAGCTGATGCAATAAAACCCGCTCTTCCCATCCTGGCGCCAGCGGATAGTTCTCATGGTATGCGCGAAAGGCCGCGTCGCCAAAACCTCCGAACAAGCGCATCATTGCCAAGTCAAATTCACGATGTCCGCCATGTGCAGCCGGGTCGATCAACCAACTCACCCCGTTTTGATCTATAAGCCGATTGCCAGCCCATAGATCCCCATGCAAGCGTGCTGCGGGCTCGTTATTATCCGCAAACTCAGGAAGGATCGCCGCAAGCCTTTCAATACGCCGAATACAATCGTCAGGCAATGCTCCTCGATCTTGAGCGATACGAACGAGAGGCAGCAAACGCTGCGATCCATAAAACGTTGCCCAGTCGGCGCAAGGTTCATTCGGCAAGCCGAGACTCCCGGTACTCCTTTTATCTTCTCGGCCAAAACACGAGCCTGGATTTTTGTGCAAGCTTGCCAAGGCCGCGCCAAAGTTCACCTCAGTTTGGTCATTTCCATGCCCTTCTTCAATCCACTCAATTGCCAGAAACGGTGGATCATCACTGACACCAAGCACTTCAGGGACTGGCACCGCTGCTGCGTCATGCAGCCAGCGCAGACCGGCCGCCTCGGTGGAGAAATGATTAGGTGGCGGAGAAGAATGCGTCTTGACGAACACCCTGGCTCCAGACTCCAGCACGGCGGAGTATGATTCCGCAAAATCCCCACCTCCGACGCGATTCAGCCTCGTGAGCCGCGATCCAAGGTCTTTTTCCGCCTGCTGTTGCCATTTCCCAATACCGCTCATTACGTCAATTCTCCGTACATGCGTTACCCTGTCTGACTTTCATTGTATCTCTGAGGTGTCATGCAGTTACATCTGATTCGTCACGGTCAAACCGAATGGAATACGCAACGACGCATTCAAGGGCAGCTTGAAACCGAACTTGACGCCAATGGCCGAGACCAGGCAAAGGCACGTGGCAAAACCTTTGTCGACATGCCATTGCATGCTGTGTACTCAAGTTCCAGCGTTCGAACGCGACAGACCACTGAACTGATTCTCGGCAGCCGAACAGACTCAGTTGTCTTTCGCGACGAACTCAAAGAAATCAATCTTGGCGTTTGGCAGGGCCGTTTCTGGAGCGACATAGAAAGCACCGATCCCGATATGGTGGAATCGTTGATATACGCGAAACCAGACTTCAACGTCGAAGGTGCGGAGTCTTACAATGATTTGCAACGCAGAGGTGTCAAAGCGATAGAACGAATTCTGAGCGATCATCAAGATGCGCCGAGTGGCAGCAATATTCTGGTAGTCAGCCATGGTGCCTTGTTGAAAACCATCATAGCCCACTATACCAACGTCCCGTTGAGCGATCTGCCGAGTTACCCGTCGCTGCCAAACTGCTGCCATTCAATCCTGCAATACAAGGACAATGTAGCCCGCTTTACGGTATTCGATGGTGCACCTATCGAGAAATCTGATTGGCCAGCCATTACCTGATACCTGCTCTTCAACTCAACTTGATTGCTTTAGCAAAAAATTCACTCACGCCCATGAGATCAACTCACTAGCATGAATTCAAGGTATTAGTCGGAGACATCATTGCATTACGTGGTCACAGGAGCATCTTCCGGTATTGGCGCCGCCTCCGCCGCGTCGCTCGCCAGTCGCGGACATCACGTCATCGCTGTTGCTAGGAACGCAGCCCGTCTCGAATACTTGCGCAAAGAATATAAGGATCTGATACACAACGTTGTTGCGGATCTTTCTGAAACACATGGACAACGTGCGATTGCAGATCACGTCAGGCCCATCGGCCCCATCGATGGAATCATCCATAGCGCTGGCGCCCATGTACCTTTGAAAAACTATGAGAATCTTGATGTTGAAAGACTGCTCTCTGACATGAAATCCCATGTAGCTGCGCCAATTCAGTTGAACAATATCTTGCGTGAATCGATCAAGGGAGGTCGCATACTTTTTATAGATTCTTATTCGGCCAGCAGCCCGAGAGTTGGTTGGGCAGGCTATTCGATCATAAAAGCCGCAGCGCAAATGGCAGCGCGTTCCGCAGCAGCAGAAATCAGGGATGCCACCACGATTCGAGTATTTCCTGGAGCAGTGCGTACCCCGTTAATCGAAACGATACTGGCTGCGAATCACACTTCCCCGGTGGTAGAAATGTTCAGGGGTCTGGACGCTACTAATAACTTCTCGGACGCGCTATCCATCGGCGAATTCATCGCGAACATTCTGACAACCGCAACAGACGAACAGCTATCAGCAAGAGAATTTTGGGATTTCAATAGCCCCGATGACCAGATTTTCTAGCTCTGAACCCACTTAACCAATCTGTGAGCGAACTAATCTGTGAACGAACTAACCGCAGCACTATCGCGCTACTACAGTCACAGAAGCCAACTCAGACACCGAGAGTCATATAAACTGACGATATAACGATCCCTGAGCATCACCATGGCAACACAAACCACCGAAAATCGCTGCAAAGCTGTAGCAACCGTCAACTACAACTGTTCGCTGCGGTATTGCAGGCTATCGAATCCCAAGCCAATATACGACGCCACTCATCGTACGAGCCATCACCGTACAAGCGATTGGAAATCTGATTGATCATGTCCAACACTCCACTCCACGGTTTGAAAGTTGTCGAACTGGCACGCATACTTGCCGGCCCATGGGCCGGGCAAACCCTGTCAGACCTTGGCGCAACGGTAATCAAAATCGAATCAAGCGAAGGCGATGATACGCGGCAGTGGGGCCCACCTTGGGTAGACACCGACGGCGATCAGGCAGCAGCGTATTTTCATGCCTGCAATAGAGGTAAGCAATCCGTTGTCGCTGATTTGAAAACAGAAGAAGGACAAGCGCTCGTCAAGTCGCTGGTACAAGACGCTGACGTGTTGATCGAGAACTTCAAGGTCGGTGGACTCACGCAATATGGACTCGACTATCCAAGCCTTGCCGCTGACAACCCAAAACTTGTTTATTGCTCGATAACCGGCTTTGGACAAGATGGTCCGTACAAAGACCGTGCAGGCTACGACTTCATGATTCAGGGAATGAGCGGCATCATGGATTTGACCGGTGAACCTGATGGGCAGCCACAGAAAATTGGCGTTGCTTTCGCTGATATATTTACTGGTCTTTATAGCGTGGTCGCCATTCAGGCCGCCTTACAAATGCGGGAAAAAACAGGACTGGGCCAACACATTGACATGTCTCTATTTGATTGCATGACCGGGGTACTGGCTAATCAAGCCTTGAATTTTCTGACCAGTGGCTCATCCCCTACGCGCATGGGAAACAAGCACCCTAATATTGCGCCTTATCAGACATTCTCCACCTCTGACGGACATCTGATAGTCGCTGTCGGCAATGACTCGCAGTTCACTCGTCTGTGCAAACTGCTGTCACTTGAAATATTGAGTGACGACGAGAGGTTCAATACAAATGAGAACCGTGTTCTTCATCGCGACGAACTTGAGACCTTACTGTCGAAAAGTATTTTAACGTGGAAAAGAGATGACCTTCTCGCCGCTTTGGAAAAAGCCGTAGTTCCCGCCGGCCCGATTAATTCAGTCGCTGACGCTTTTTCCGATCCACAATTTGTTGCACGAGGCATGCAGATAGAACCCGATGGAATACCAGGCGTAAAAACACCCATCAAATTCAGTGACGCAACGCTCGCAACAGACAAGCGATCACCAAAACTGGGCGAACACAATTCCTGATCGCCCCATAGCTCCGATACAGTTCTCAGCCTATTGTTTGGTCGCGCGATCCGTCTGTCAACTACGTATCATTGATGTCAAACCGCACCACACTGCAATCAGGAACGACGTAATACCTTACCAAGCAAATTCTGCATTAAAACCGCTCATATTTTCACTCCGAGCCTACTGAATGAAAAATAAATAATATCGAATCACCACTAGTTTCAGTTGAATATACCGTACGGTTGACGCGAACCGCGTAGTCTTGAAATATCTCGCTTAGTTCACTCTGCACGGAACCAGGAATTTGAAATTCTCCGTCATCAGTTACCGCACAGTCGAGATGGACTCTCTCAGAGCCGACAAGCTTTTCTGCTGTGATTCTTAGATACGCATTGTCTTGAGCACTGGGCACCCAGATAAATGTAGTATCAAGTTGAAGTATCGTACCCTCTGCAGGTTCAGTCAGAGTAACAGTCTCGACATCAGGTATGGAGATGTCGATATATCCCGGAAAACTATCCCCCGGAATATCCAGCTGTAGAGTACTTGGTACGGGTTCGATAATTGGATTTGTATTTACGTATTCATAGTTTGGACCTTGTCCACGATATACGTCAAGCCAGCTCCCATCTAAAGAACTCAATGTTAATACTTCGCCAGCACTAAGGTTAATGGGTATACCACTCCCAAGTTGGTTGTAACTCTGTATCAACCCTGTGCTTCCGATGAAATCATTGGGCTGCCGAAAGGTCACACAGGTGTCCAGCGGCAATCTGTAATGGGCAAGAATCTCATCAAATGAAACCCTATTGTCAATTTCGATAAAGCTAGCGAAAGCTCCTTCAAAAGTTGATTGCGCATCGAAAGTCGAGCCCGAATTACGGCGCAATGCAAACACCCCGAATTGCGAAAAACCAGTTTGCGATGAACTTTCGTTATCCGATGAAACTGCAACATCACCCGAACTACACGAAGCACATGAGATAACCAGAAATCCAAAAATACATGAGCTTTTGATCATATTCACAAACCTCGAAGCAACAAAAATAGTGCGCTCGTTAGAAGGTATACCGCGTTATTTCAAGTATTGCAACCTGACTTAGTCAGTCGCCGATGAGCCCACCCACCAGCCACGACCGTCATCAGAAACCAGTGTCCAGAGGTACGCACCGCCCCACTCGTTACCAGCATCAAAGTAAGGAGACCAATCTGAGGACCATCTACGAATCGTAAAGCCAGATAGATCGCCGAACAATTTTGCAATCGTTTGAGAGCAGATTCTTCGCCCGCCAAACCCGCTTTCGAACCGAAGACCATATGGCGGATTAAGAAAAACATGAGTGTAAACACGAACAAACTCATCTGCATCAGTAAGCGTTGAGGTGGCTTTACGAATATCGTAGCTAATTTGGAAACAGGAACTCAGTTCATAACCGCCTGAGTGTTTCGCATCTTTTTTTTCGCTTGTAAAAATCCTTTTCGATACCTTTGTTCAGTTCATCCATGCCCTGACGGGCAATTTGCAAGTGAACAGATTCATCTTTTGAAGCGCCAGGTAATGTCGCAAAAAGAAAGTGATCGATAACGATATTAAGGCG
The DNA here is from genome assembly GCA_964445655.1 of uncultured Granulosicoccaceae bacterium. GTDB lineage: Bacteria > Pseudomonadota > Gammaproteobacteria > Granulosicoccales > Granulosicoccaceae > Granulosicoccus. The sequence continues at coordinate 11,262 of CAYULV010000027.1, forward strand.
TTCTCTGATCTCCACGAGATAGTCGCCATAGTCACCGGTTCCGTAAGAGTCAGATATAAGTGGTAATTCTTCCATCGCAAACTCGTCTAACGTTGCCTACACAGCATACTATATGGCGGTGACCTATGAATCAGTATTAAATAAGGAGTACGTACTCTCGACAATTCATGGTATTAAATTCCAAAACAGGAGAGTATTTTACAAGTTACGCATTACTCGGATGACAACCATATAATCTAAAGCGATGGTCTGTGACCGTCCTGATCGGCGATTATCATCGGCTACTCTTCAATTTTGTACAAGTCGCGCCACGCGCCATCTACAGCGGCTCAATCGTATACCCGAGCGATTCCAGCATATCAAGCAAACTGTCATCACCCGCGAGATGGGCAACACCGACCATAACGAATTCGGTCTCAGGCGTCGCCATCAGCGCTTCGACTTGAGGAACCCACGCTTGATTTCGATCTTTCAGAAGCTTGACGTACAAGTCAGGTGTTTGAACCTTCATTTCCTGCATGAACTTGTCCAACGTTTTGGTAAATACACCGCGACGCCAGTCACGCTTGATATCAACCAAGACTTTTTCGAGCTTGTTCATTTCATTGATAGTGTGTTGTAACAAGGCGTCAGGCTCTGCTTCGCCAATCGCCTCAAGAAATGACAACTGTTGATCGATGCTCTCAAGCCCTTCGGTTTTTTTATTCTCACTAGCTGCCTTATCGCTGTAATACTTGTCTACACCAACACCGGCCATCCCGAGTCGTTGCAATTCAAATATTGTCAGAAAAGACATGGCCAGCCCGGGCTTGTAAAAATCCATTATGTTCGTTGGCAGGCGACGATCAGACAAGAAGCTAGTCAGGGATTCATAAGTCTCCGCTGTAATGTGATCAGCTAACGTCGACCCATCTGTATAGGTGAGTTTCTGTGTAAATTTCGCCTGCGTCTCCGGCGACCCCATAGCTGCAATATCAGTTTCGAACACAATCAGCTCAGCGTTTTTATAAGCTTGATCGAACTCTTCCGGCAAAGGAAAATCGCTCTCCGCCAACATGTGAATGGTGCCGCCAATATAGAGATGTTCGTCGTCCTTACTGACTTTAAACACTGATGAATCGGCAACACTGACGTTACTGACAACAGAGAGAACTAACCCTGTTGCGATCGAACGCAATGTACGAACCCTGCTCGTTACCATGTGTTTTATCCTTATATTTTCTTGACATGTATAAGTAATGCTTAATATCCGTGACTTAGTAACCCAGCAACCCTTACTACTGTTGGTACAGGTGACGCATACAATTCGCCACACTCGTAATACTCAATACTCGTGACGCAAATAACGCGCTTCAAGATGTTTAATGAAGCTTGCAGCCTGACTACCCGAACCCGTCATGCCCTGCATCAGTTCCTGCGACGAACTGAAACTGCCCTTTTGCCAAAGATTAGTCGATAACCAATCCCGCAAAAATTCAATATCACCGCCCCGCCAATGTTCCTGCCAGTCCGGGAATGCTGTCTTGATGGATGCGGCGATCTGCGCTGCATTGACCGCCCCCATGGTGTAGGACGGAAAATATCCAAACGATCCATCGGTCCAGTGTATATCCTGCAGACAACCTTTGAGATGGTCGTCCCCTGTCGAGAGTCCGAGATAATCTTTCATGGTGCTATCCCACACCTCAGGTATCACGTCCGGCTCGATAGAGCCATTGATCAACGCACTCTCAATGTCATAGCGCAGCATGACATGCATGGGATAGGTGACTTCATCCGCTTCCACACGGATAAACGTGGGTTCTACCCTGGTTTGCGATTGCCAGAATTCTCTCGCACCAAACCCAGAAGTATGTGGAAAAACTTCATGCACATCGTTGATAAATGCTTCAAGAAACGGTAACGACAGAAACAGATGCTTCTCGAACAAGAGGCTCTGACTTTCATGCAAGCACATATTCCGCGAACCACCGACAGGCAAGCCACGGAATTGAGCAGGCAAACCCGCCTCGTAACTTGCATGACCTGTTTCATGGGCGGTAGCTTGCAAGGCATCGGCAATATCAGTTTCTCGAAAACGTGTGGTAATACGTTGATCACCCGCAACACCGGTACTGAAAGGATGCATACTGACATCCAGCCTGCCCGATTGGAAATCAAAGCCAAGACGCGACATGAGACGGCGGCTCAGTTCAATCTGCGAGTCAACAGCAAACGGCCCTGTCAGAGAAGATGAGAGTGAAGATGAAGCCTGCTGTGACCCCTTGGCTTGCTGATGCTCCATGATGCGTTGCAACAATGCGGGCAAACTGTCTTTTAACGCGCTAAACACGTCGCCAATCAGTGCCTGACTATCCCCGGCACAGTAAAGATCGAGCAAGGCATCATAAGGCGTATCAAACCCGGTAGCAGATGCCGCTTGCCGACAGCGTGCTTCTTCTCGGGACAGAGCCACGACCTCTTTGAAATTGACAAGAAAGCCATCCCAGTCATTTTCAGTGCGCTGAGTGCGCCAAGCATGTTCACACCGTGTACCTGCAAGCACTTTCGCCTTGACCAGACTCGCCGGTATCGCCGATGCCTGTAACCAGCTGCGACGCATCTCGGCGATAGATACGGCTTGCACAGATTGTTGATCGGGTTCCAGCCCAGACAGTTCCGCTTCAGCCCCGTCCAGCAGATCACTCATGTCGTCCTGCGTCATCAACTCGTGGCGCATGGACCGAAGCTCTGCAACCGCAGTACCACGCGCCTCTACGCCACCGGGTGGCATCATGACCATTTGATCCCAGCCCATTACAAAGTTTGCGTGGTCGATCTGCGCGATGCGATGAAATCGATCGGTCAGAGTTTTATAAGACTGGCTCACGAATTGGACTCCATCACTTGTTCTGCAAAACGCGGACTGCGGTATACCGAAAAACCATTACCTGATCTGGATGTCAACTGTACCGCAAGGTTCATTTTCTCACTGAGTTCAATAGCCCGCGTATTGCCAACTATCAAGAGTGCAGTTGCCCAGGCATCGGCCAGCATGGTGCTATCGTGCAATACGGTAACCGCAACCAGCGAGTGTTCAATCGGGCGCCCGGTGCTGCCGTCGATGATATGCGATATGCGTTTTCCGTCGAGCTCCCGATAATTTCGATAACTGCCCGAAGAGGCTACGTGAGCATCCGTCAAGGCAAGACCACTATTGACAGAACCGTCTGGATGTTCGACACCAACCTGCCACCGTAGACCCGGTCGACGAAAACCACGGACTCGAAGCTCGCCTCCAATCTCCGCGATATAGTGATCTACCCCAAAGCCTTCAAGCAAGCGACCAATCTGATCAACAGCAAACCCTTTGGCAAGTGATGAGACATCCAGTTGCACGTCAGGGTTTCGCTTGCGCAGTGTATCGCCCGACCTGACCAGTTGATGATGCCCTGCTCGAGCAAGCAATTGTGTCAGACGAGACTCATCAGACTCATCAGACTCATCAGACTCATCAGACTCATCAGGCTCATCAGGCTCATCAGGCTCATCATCGAACCTTTGCTCGCCAAAGCCCCAAAAACTGATGACTTCAGCCAAGGTTATATCGTAATGACCGGCTGTAAGTTGGCTGACTCGGCGTGCCGTATCAATGACAAGCAATGTGTCTGAGTGTAGTGGCTGTGCTTCAATACTCTGCAATGCATTGAATCGTGACAACTCAGAGTCAGGATCCCAGGTGGACATCAAACGATTGAGCCGCGCCAGTTCCTGCTCGATTTCGATCTTCAATACGTGAACATCAATCGCGGGATCAATAGCGGGATCAACCCGCTCAAGGCTTTCAGAATCAGGCTCGGCAAAGCTACCTGCTGTCGTCAATCCTGGAGACTCCGATACCGATGAGCCCAACACGACCGACCAGGTAGTCCCCATGGTCTTGCCGTCCAATCGTTGCAACTCACTATCGGTTTCTGCACGCTCATTACAGGCCATTAAAAAAACGGCAAGCAACAGCGAGAGGAAGGTCAGCCCCCTACGATAGACAGGGTGCTGGCGAACAGACACGTCCAATGGACTGCGATAAACCGCTTACCAACCGTAGTCGTGGAAAAGCTCCTCGCCAGGCTCGATGTCTCGCAAGGTCACAACATCCTCATCCGTCAGCGCGCAGTTGGCATCACTATCATGATTGATGAAGCGAAAATCATTGGTTACTTCGAGGCCCA
>CAYULV010000027.1:15569-22870 GCA_964445655.1 uncultured Granulosicoccaceae bacterium
TTGGCATCACTATCATGATTGATGAAGCGAAAATCATTGGTTACTTCGAGGCCCAGTTTTTTGGTCAACCATAGAACATAGGTGCCATCTTCACGGGTCGGCATGCCTTCGAGACGGCCGAGTACGATATCGCCTTTAATTTTTTCAGCGGCAAACATCCCCAAGCCATGTGTTGGGCTAGTTGCAACAAAGACTTTTTTGGAAAGCGGGGATGGACGCGCATCAGGGTACTGCTTCATGATTGCCTTGCGTGCGGCTTCTTTCTTCGAGGCAGCTGCCATCGGGTTACTCGTCAGTTTGAATAGAAGTCGTATAGGTTACCGGAGCAGGACCATCTGCTCCAGTAACAAGCGAAATTAGTTTCTGACAAAGCCGAGCGCGACCTCTGAACTACATGGTTTGAGTCGGGCGCTCGCCTTGAAGATTAGCCGCAAGATGTTGCTCGATACTATCTTTGACCAGGTTACGCTCGTCATCGAGTAACTGTACGCCAATACCTTGCACCTTGCTGCCTTGAGCGCCTGCCGGAGTTATCCAGACGACCTTACCCTCAAATGGCAGCAAAGAGACTTCATCCATCAGTTTCAACAGAACGAATACCTTGTCGCCAAGTTCATAGCTACGAGATGTGGGTATGAAAACACCCCCATCTGTCAGAAAGGACATATAAGACGAATACAAGGCACCGCGGTCGGTGATGGAGAACGAAATGATGCCCTTGCGGGTTTCAGCAGTCATGGCAAGCCCTTCCAAGCGATATTAATCACGAATCATTATTCGGATATCGGCAAGAAGTCCCTCAAGCACAGTCTGAGTCTTGAAGCTGGCGCTGTCTGAGCGGTGCAATTTCAACAAACGATCGTGAAGTGTGAACCATTGCTCATTTTGCAGTCGATCCTTCACTGCCAATATCGCCTCTTGTACCGCAGGATCCACGCCAACGGAGACGCCAGCACGCGCTTTAGCTGCCAGTAATGTGAAGCGACCGAAGGCTGCAAGACATTCGCGTGTTGGCAAATCGGCGACAGAATCGCTTATTCGTCCAACACTGCCCTTGTGCATGAACAGATCAGTCCAGGCCTTGAGAAGCAATTTACTGGTTGCCTGAAATTCTGGCTGCGACTGAGCGATACAGGTATACGGTCCACCCTGGCACGCAACCAAAGCATCAGCCGGTGATGATACTTGCGGCGCAAGCCAATCGATCGCAGCGGCTTTGTCATGCAGGCGCAGAGTTATTGTCTGGCATCGACTTTGAACGGTCGCCGGCAAACTGCCAGGACGCGACGCGACCAGAATCAACACGGCATTGTCGCCTGGCTCTTCCAGAGTTTTTAACAAACTGTTGGCTGCATTGCGGTTCAGACTATCGGCGTGCTCGAGCAAGGCCACACGATAGGAGCCTTGGGCTGCTGTCAGCTGCAACCACGTAACCAGTTCACGCACGCTGTCGACCTTGATGGAAGCATTGGCGCCTTCCGGTACGAGCTTACGATATTCAGGGTGTGCATCGGCGATGAGCTGTGCGCAGGAATCACATTGGCCACAAGCCCCCTCAGGGAGGCGTTTTTCACAAAGCAAGGATTCAGCAAGTGCCTGAGCAAACTTTTGTTTACCGATGCCTTCAATACCTGTGATCAACAAAGCATGGGGCAAAGAACCTTTTTCAGCACGTTCAAGAACAGCAGCGCAGTCTTTCACAAGCCAGGGTGGACAAGGAGTCAAGGCCTCCATGATCAGTGACCGCGCCCATCAAGCTTGTCATGCTCATCAAGCTTGTCGATCAGCGATGTCACGGCAGAACCTACCTCGGCTTGCACATCTACCAGGCTGCGACCGGCATCAATAATTTGCACACGTGTCGGCTCAGCTGCAGCTGTATCCAGGTAGGCAGCTCTTGCTCGTTCAAAAAACTCAAGTGTCTCTCGCTCTATTCGGTCCGGCTCGCCGCGCGCGGACATACGCGCCAGCCCCTCTTTTACTGGCATATCCAGTAACAGCGTCAAATCCGGTTGCAACACAACGCCGACGTCACGATGCAGATCGCGAACCAGCGATGTGCCAAGACCGCGTCCAGCCCCTTGATACGCAACGCTTGCATCGAGAAATCGATCACACAGTACCCACACTCCTGAAACAAGCGCCGGTTCGATCACTTGTGCTACATGTTCGACACGGGATGCAGCCATGATCAAAAGTTCTGCAGCGGGCGTGATTGACCCAGCATCATGCAGTACCAATTGTCGCAGTTGCTCGCCGACCGGCGTACCGCCGGGCTCACGCGTGACGATATGCTCAATGCCGCGCTCATTCAAAAGCGATTCGATGTATTCGCGGTTGGTCGTCTTGCCGACACCTTCAAGACCTTCAAGCGTGATGAACTTGCCGCGAGGTTGATGCTTTACTGAGGCGCTCATCAACGCTTCAATTGATATTTGCGTACCGCAGCATTGTGCTGTTCGTTGGTATCAGAGAACTGATGTGTGCCATCACCGCGCGCCACAAAAAATAATGCAGTCGTTGGCTCAGGATTTAACACCGCATGGATCGCTTCGCGACCGACCATAGAGATCGGTGTTGGCGGCAGGCCACCGCGCGTGTAGGTATTGTATGGGGTATCGGTGGTTAAATCTTTGCGACGGATATTTCCGTCAAATGAGTCGCCCATACCGTAGATGACCGTAGGGTCGGTTTGCAATCGCATGCGTTTGATCAATCGCGACAGAAAAACTTGCGCTATCAAAGGGCGTTCTGCTGCGACAGCCGTTTCTTTCTCAACGATTGAAGCCAATATCAAAGCCTCATAAGGTGTTTCAAGCGGCAAGCCTTCTTGACGATTTTCCCATTCCTCAGCCAACACCTTGTCCAGCATGTTTTTTGCGCGTTTGAGGTATTCGACATCGGTGGTGTTTTTAGGAAACGCATAGGTGTCGGCAAAGAACTGCCCTTCCGGGTGCAATCCCTCATGCCCGATTTCTTTCATCAATTGCTCGACGCTCGGGTTTTCCAGGGTGTGCTTCAAATGTTCGGATTGCGCCAAGCGGGAGAGTAACTGTTTCCAGTTGTCACCTTCGATGACCGTATGCGTGTACTGACGTGTCCGTCCTTGCTGAAAGGTCTCGAACAATTCCGGCACGGTCACATCGCCACTGAGCACATACTCACCCGTCTTGATTCCGGCAGCTTTCTTACTCAAGCGCGCATACATATCGAACCAGTGCGGCTTGTCAATAATGCCTGCTTTGTGGAGTTCGCTACCCACACGCTTCGCCGACCAGCCCGGCTCTATCGTGAAGCTTACGCTTTGCGTGGCGCTATTCGTATTAGCTGCGGTGGGGTTCGATAGATTGACCGGCGTCTCGAGATACTTGTTGTAATCACGCCAGCCAAGCAGGCCCAATACGCCTGCCACCACGAGGCATAGCAGCACGGTTATGGAAAGAAAACGAATCACACGCCGTCGCGTGAAAACACCAGCGTACCGTTGGTGCCACCAAAACCGAACGAATTGGACATGGCGACGTTGAGCTTGGCCGGTCGCTTCACATTGGCGACGAAGTCAAGATCACAACCGTCGTCTGGATTATCGAGATTGATGGTTGGTGGTGCCACCTGATCACGTATGGCCAATACCGAAAACACCGCTTCAATACCGCCAGCCGCTCCAAGCAAATGACCAGTCATGCTTTTGGTCGAGCTGACCAGCAAGGATTCACTATGACTACCGAAGGTCGATTTCACCGCATCGGTTTCCGCAATGTCACCGGCAGGCGTGGAAGTACCATGGGCATTCACGTAATCGACATCTTTCGGTTCGAGACCCGCGTTTTTCAATGCCAAGCGCATACATCGCGCAGCACCTTCGCCAGACTCGGATGGCATCGTCATGTGATAAGCGTCACCGCTCATGCCGTAACCTGCCACTTCACAATAAATAGTCGCACCACGTGCGCGTGCATGTTCGTATTCTTCAAGAACCATAACACCTGCGCCATCACCCAGCACAAAACCATCCCGATCCTTGTCCCAGGGCCGACTAGCCGCAACTGGATCATCATTACGTGTCGATAGCGCGCGTGCGGCACCAAAGCCCGCCAGTCCAAGCGGACAGGTAGCCATTTCGGCACCACCAGCAATCATGATGTCGGCATCGCCATACTCAATAAAACGTGCAGCATCGCCAATGTTGTGAGTACCGGTTGTACAAGCGGTTACTGTGCAAACATTAGGGCCTTTGTAACCATACTTGATCGACAGATTACCGCTGATCATGTTGATGATCGTTGAAGGGACAAAGAACGGCGAGACCTTACGCGGACCACCATCAAGCAAGGCGCTGTGTTGGTTTTCTATATTGGGCAAACCGCCAATACCCGAACCGATGGAAACACCGACACGTTCCAGATCCAGACCATCTGCACTATCCAGACCCGCATCGTTGATCGCTTGAATGCCCGCAGCCACCCCGTAATGGACAAAGGTATCCATCTTGCGGGCCTCTTTCTTGGAGAAATAGGCTTCGCTAGAAAAAGCTTTGACCGAGGCGCTGAATTTGGTGCTGAAAGCCGACGCATCGAAAAAATCGATGGTCGCAGCACCAGACTGTCCGGCCAGAATGTTTTGCCAGCTGCTGTCGACATCGCTGCCGACCGGCGTTATGAGACCGAGGCCGGTAACTGCTACTCGTCTACGAGTCACAGTCCGGCCCCTTTCCTGGTGAGACCGCCATGTCGGTTCTCGCCATGTCAGTTCTGGAAATTACCAGTGCTTTCAAGGCGTCAGGCAATCAGGCTTCGATGTGTGCGTTGACGTAGTCAATAGCCTGCTGCACTGTCGTGATCTTTTCGGCTTCTTCGTCCGGAATCTCGCATTCGAATTCTTCTTCCAGCGCCATTACCAGCTCGACGGTGTCAAGCGAATCTGCGCCAAGATCTTCGACAAATGAAGCTTTGTTCGTGACCTCTTCATCTTTCACGCCCAATTGCTCGATGACTATCTTTTTGACGCGTTCGTCGATACTGCTCATTGTGGGATCAACCTCTTGAAGTTAGGCGGCCTTAGCCGAGCGCCTATTGTAGTGAGTTCATCGAAAAGGTGCCAACTTCTCAGCAATTTTCCCTGAATTTATTATTCAGGTAATGGCACGTAAATGTGGGGGTAGGTATAGCCAGATTTCAAGTCAGAATCGCATATTCATATGACGAAATTATGACTCGATGTGAATTTACCGCGAATATACCGTGAATTTACACAGGTCATGATCTTGAAATATCGCCAATATTCAATTAGTTAAGGCATATACATGCCGCCGTTTACACTCAATGTCTGCCCGGTGATGTATGCGGCCTCAGGGGAGGCCAAAAACAGACATGAGGCGGCAATATCCTCTGGGCTGCCCAATCGACCGAGTGCGATATCAGATGTGATTTTTGCCTTTTGCTCATCACTCAATGCATTCGTCATATCAGATTCGATAAATCCGGGAGCAACCGCATTGACGGTGATATTGCGCGCACCGAGCTCACGAGCCAGTGATTTCGTCAACCCAACCAGGCCGGCCTTTGCTGCAGCATAGTTCACTTGGCCAGCGTTACCTGTCAGCCCGACGACTGAGGTGATATTGATGATACGCCCGGTACGCGCCTTGACCATCGGCTTGACCGCCAGGCGACAGGTTCGGTACACACTGTTCAGATTCGTGTTGATGACCGAATCCCATTCATCATCCTTCATGCGCATGAACAGGTTGTCACGAGTGATTCCGGCGTTATTGACCAGTACTGCCACGGGACCATACTGATCGCTTATGGCCGCAAATACCGCTTCGGTTGCAGCAGGATCTGTTACGTCCAGCGTCATTCCTGTGCCGGTAAATCCCGCTGCAGAGAATCTTTCGCTAATCGCGGCGCTGCCCTTGTCAGAGGTTGCGGTTCCGATAATGGTCGCACCGCTTGCACCAAAGCTATCGCTGATCGCTTTACCAATCCCGCGGCTTGCGCCAGTAACAAGTACCACAACTTCTTTGAATTGATCGTTTTGCATGAGTGTTCAGGTTTCCTATGCGGCTGTGTTGACAGCATCAATCGCCGCATTGAGTGATTCAGGGGATTCTACCGATAGTGTCGGTACCGATCGATCAATGCGTTTGCCTAATCCAGTCAGCACTTTACCCGGTCCTGATTCGATAACGGTTGCAACACCATAGTTGGCAATCAGTGCCTGAATGGTTTGCGTCCAACGCACCGGACTATAGACATGTTGTTTCAACGATGCGACAAGTTCATCCACCGAGGCTGCAGCCGTGGCACTCGCATTTTGTACAACGGGTACCGATGGTTGAGAAAAGCTTGTCGCGTCAATCATCTCTGCAAGTTGCTCACCAGCACCGCGCATCAAGGAGGAATGATTCGGCACACTGACCGGTAACATCATTGCCTTTCGCGCACCCTTTTCGCGTGCTAACTCGCAGGTCTTCTCAAGCGCATCAAGATGTCCTGATATGGCCACTTGACCTGGTGCGTTGAAGTTGACCGCTTCAGTGATACGTTCACCACTAAGCGAGGCACATAGCTCAACCACCGATTCATCATCCATACCGATCAAGGCAGCCATGCCGCCCTCACCTTCTGCCACGGCGCCAGCCATCAGTTCCGCACGCTTGCCGACCAGCTTCAAGCCATCTTCAAAGCTCAATACGTCAGCCGCAACGAGGGCGGCAAATTCACCCAGACTGTGGCCGGCAATTGCCAACGGCATCGGCAAACCTTTTTCGCGAAGACAACGCCAGACAGCGATATCGGCTGTAAACATCAGCGGTTGGGTTACGCGGGTATCGCTGAGCGCTTCAGCCGGTCCGGATTGCGCAAGTGCCCAGAGATCCTTGCCTAGTACATCGGCACATTCGGCAAAGCTCGCCCCAACCACGGGAAATTCCGCGGACAGATCGGCAAGCATGCCGACACTTTGCGATCCCTGTCCGGGAAAGACGACTGAAAATGTCACTAGTTAATCTCCTGTCCAGCGAGTCCGAGTACATGGGTCATGTCATAAAGTCCCGGAGGTTGAGTCTTGAGCCAGAGAGCCGCTTGTACAGCTCCACGTGAAAAAGTCATGCGATCAGTCGCCTTGTGCGTGATCTCCAGTCGCTCACCATTACCTGCAAACAGTACGGTATGTTCGCCAATGATGTCGCCTGCCCGCACAGTGGCAAATCCGATGGTTTGTTGGTCGCGCGCACCGGTAATGCCTTCGCGTCCATACACGGCACATGATTTAAGATCTCGATCAAGCGCATCAGCAAC
>CAYULV010000028.1:0-22572 GCA_964445655.1 uncultured Granulosicoccaceae bacterium
GTGCTGGTTCAACCTAACGAGAATGCCAAGGCACCAGACGAAGCGGCCTATCTTGCCCAGACCTCGCAGGACGGCGGTGGCGACACGGATGAAAACACGCGACCAACCTCCCCCTTTTCTGGCCCGGTTGAAAACGCGGACGGTATCGCGCAAACCCCTTTGCTGGCCACCGCGCCGGAACAAAACGAGTCCACCGCTGATGAGGTCATCACGGCTGTATTCTCCGACACCGAGGTCGATACGGATGAGACGAACGAAGATACCGCCGAATCCCAGGCTCCCGACGGTGCCGTGCTGATCGAACAGAATCTGGAAATCGCGCGTCTGACCGCTGAGATAGACAAATCACAAGAACGCCAGGCCAAGCGGCCGAAGAAGCAATGGGCGAACGCCAGTACCACTAAAACGACCTCCGCGGATTACATGTTCAAATGGATCGAGCGCGTGGAACGCATTGGCAACCTTAACTATCCCGACGCCGCTCGTCGCGAAGGGCTGACCGGCTCTTTGATCCTCGTTGTCGGCATTTACAAAACGGGGCAAATTGAAAGCGTCGAAATCGAAAAATCGTCTGGACATGCGGTACTGGATGACGCGGCAGTAAGAATTGTGCGCGATGCAGCCCCGTTTGACCCGATGAGCGGCCAGCTCGCCCAGGAGACCGACATCCTCTACATCGTGCGCACCTGGGAATTCCAGTCCGGAAATTCAGTGATCAGTTACTGAGCTCCTCACTATTCAGGTAGGCTTTGTCCGACGATATCGACATTTGAGAGCAATTCGCCACTTGGATTTGAATCATCAGTTTCTGCTGTCCATGCCCCAGCTGAGGGGCGATGATTTTCATGACTCACTGGTCTACATCCTGGATCATGGTGAACAGGGCGCCTTCGGTGTTGTCGTCAACCATCAGCTCGGTATGCCGCTCAGCGAAGTATTCGATCAACTCGACATCAACCCGCGTGACAGCCGGTTCGGCGAAGAGCCTGTGCTACGGGGTGGTCCGGTCGATCAGACTCATGGCCTGGTGCTGCATCCACCCGGCGAGAAATTTGAAGCAACACGTAATTTCAATGATCAGATATCACTGTCGAGTTCGCGCGATATCCTCGAAGCGCTCGCCGATGGACAGGGACCACAGACACATCTGATTCTGCTCGGGCATGCCGGCTGGGCGCCAGGGCAACTGGAAATGGAAATCACGGAAAACGCATGGCTCACAGCCGAAGCCGATGCCGACATCATTTTCCATACACCCATTGCCGAAAAACGCGCCGCCGTTGGCCGACAGCTCGGCATCGATCTCGCCAACATCGTGGGCCAGGCTGGCCACGCGTGAGCACCAACGTGCTCGGCTTCGACTACGGCAGCAAACGCATCGGAGTTGCCGTCGGCAACACATTGCTTGGCACAGCCGCACCACTAACCGTCATCAAAAACACCAACGGAACCCCTGACTGGGCTGCCATCGACGCGCTAGTCAACGAGTGGCAGCCCAAGGCCTTGATCGTCGGCTGGCCCTTGACTATCGACGGAGAAATGCAAGACATCACCCATCACGTCAAAGGCTTCCTGAAACGTCTGGAACGGCGCTTTGAGGTGCCGGTGCTCAAGGCCGATGAACGATTCTCATCGCGCGCCGCACAGGAACTTAACAAGTCGATGCGATCACGCGGCCAACGCAGGAAGCAGACATCGCACGCGGATATAGATACACTCGCAGCCGCCTTGATACTGGAATCCTGGTTCGAAACCACAGCCCCCGATGACTCGCTTTGACAACCGAACAGTAAACGATTGGCTGGACGGCATGGTCGCCCCGCTGACCGCCCTGGCAAAGAACCACCCGGATACCGTCATCATTGGCATTCGTACCGGCGGTGTCGATGTGGGTCGTTATTTGTTGGAACAGATAAATGCATCGCACACCCTGATCAGCGAACCTCTGGGTGAACTCAATATCGCCTTTTACCGTGATGACTTCAGCTCCATCGGCCTGCACCCGGTCGTCGGCGCATCACACATACCCTTCAGCATTGAAGATCGACACGTGATCCTCGTCGATGATGTACTTGGCACCGGCCGCACCGTACGCGCCGCCATGAACGAAATTTTTGACTATGGTCGCCCAGCTAAAATCAGTCTTGCGGTGTTGGTTCAACGCAGTGGCCACGAACTGCCTATTCGCGCAGACGTACTTGGCCATAGCATCGATGCACCGCTCGATCACTACATCAATCTTGATGCCAGTAGCATGACTGTGACCGTCAACGAACGTAATCAACGACAGAACCCTGCATGAGCCTGCCCGACCCCCAGTTTAACGCCAATGGTGATCTGCAACACTTCATTGATCTGGATGGCTTGAACAAGGATATTCTGACCACCATTCTGGATACCGCCGAAGGTTTTACCGGCGTCAACGACCGAACCATAAAAAAAGTACCACTACTGCGTGGCAAAACAGTCGCTAATCTTTTTTTCGAAAACAGCACCCGCACTCGCACGGCCTTTGAACTTGCCGCCAAGCGTCTGAGCGCAGACATACTCAACGTTGACCTGGTCACCTCGTCCACCAACAAGGGCGAATCGCTGCTCGACACCTTGCGCGTTCTTGAATCACTGCAGTGCGATATGTTTATTGTCCGCCATGGTGAGTCGGGTGCGGCACACTTCATCTCTCGTCACGTCGCGCCAAACGTCAATGTCGTTAACGGTGGCGACGGCCAGCACTCGCACCCGACACAGGGCATGCTCGACATGTTCACGATTCGCCGGCACAAGGGTGACTTCAGCAAACTGGTTGTCGTTCTGATTGGTGATATCAGGCATTCACGCGTTGCTCGATCCGACATCTCGGCGCTGGTTACGCTGGGTGTTGGCGAACTCCGTATCGTCGGGCCAAATACTTTGATCCCCGCCGATGTTGAAGCCCTGGGGGTCAAACGCTACGACAAGCTCGACATCGCACTTCGCGATGCCGATGTCATCATGGGCTTGCGACTGCAAAAGGAAAGGATGCGTACCGCCGCTGTACCAAGCAGTAGCGAATTCTACAAGCATTACGGATTGTCACCTGAAAGACTGAAGCTCGCCAAACCCGACGCTATCGTCATGCATCCAGGACCGACTAACCGCGGTGTCGAGATAGCAGCAAGTGTGGCCGATGGCACGCAATCAGTGATCCTCGAACAGGTCACTTATGGGATTGCCGTACGCATGGCCGTCATGTCGATCATCATGGGTAACAGCGAACGCTTGCAAGAAGGGGCACGCACGTGAACAAGCTCCTGATAAAGAACGCGGAAGTTCCCGGTGAACAAGCCCGAGTGAATCTGTTGATACAAGATGGCATCATCGAATCGATAAGCAATGCCAAAGAATCACAAGATCAGACAGACCCAAACACCAAAGTCATCGATGCAAGCGCTTTGCTGCTTCTACCAGGATTCACTGATCTCTACACGCGCTTGCGAGAACCAGGACTGACGCGCAAGGGAAACATCGCCAGTGAAACTCGGGCAGCACTCGCAGCGGGTTTTACTCAAGTCGTCTGCGCTCCCGATACCTCACCCGCAATAGATACCGTCGCAACCGTTGAAATGATCCGCCAGCGAGCAGCAGTCAGCCAGGGTGCATCCGTGCTGCCCATGGCAGCACTGACCATTGGCCTGGCAGGCGAGCAACTGGCGGAGCTCGCAACCTTGCAAGCCGCCGGTTGTATCGTTGCGAGCCAGGCAGATGTACCGATCGACAACACAAATGTCGTGCATAGCGCAATGCAATATGCCGCCTCATTCGACTTGCCCCTGTTCATGACCCCTCGCGATGCGCAGCTTGGCGCTCAAGGCTGTGCCCACGCTGGCGCCATGGCAACACAGCTGGGGCTACCCGAGATTCCCGTCGCAGCGGAGACTGTCGCCCTTGCAAGGCTACTCGAACTGAGCCGAGAAACTGGCTGTCGACTGCATCTGTCACGAGTTAGCTCGGCAAGAGCCGTCAACATGATCAGACAAGCAAAAGCCGACGGACTGCCGCTCAGCTGCGACGTCGGCATTCACCACCTTTTCTACACGGACAAGGATCTTGCAGGCTTCGATACCCGCTATCACTCGGCTGTGCCGTTCAGAAGCGAACACGACCGACAAGCACTCTGCGACGGCCTTGTTGACGGTGCGATCAATGCGATTTGCAGCGACCATGCGCCACTCGATAACGATGCGCGACTCGCTCCATTTCCTACCAGCGAACCCGGCTTGAGCGCCTATGACTGGTTTCTGCCACTGCTACTGCAGCTACCAGACAAATTGCCCTTGTCGCTGCAAGAACTTATCGACAAGGTCACCGTGGCCCCGACAAAAATTCTCTACGGGGCGGCAAGTGGCCAACACCAATGTGAACGCGGCGCACCGGCGAACTTCAGCCTGATCGACCCGCAGGCCAAACCCGACACCACTCATCAACCATTGAGTACCGGGCACAACCACCCTGATGCCGACAAAGGCGTCGCAAAGACCGTACGCTTTGTTTTTAAGGACAAAATACTGTACGAACTTTAGACGGCACCGAACCGAAGCGGCAACTGCACAACACCCAGGTTAAAGATAACTGCTAGTCCAGTTTACGAGCCTTTAACCAATTGCCGATGGTGGCGTCGGCACTTTGATTCGTAGCGTTCGTTACCGCCTATTTGCACCTGCTCACCCGCGGCGACCACTTGCCCGCGCTCATCAAGCCGCACCGTCATCGTCGCCTTCTTGCCACAAGCGCATACTGTTTTGAGCTCTTTCAACTTGTCGGCAATCGCCAGTAGTCTTGACGAACCTGGAAAAAGCGCTCCCTGAAAATCAGTGCGAATGCCAAAACACAAAACCGGTATGCCAAGTTCATCGACCACCTCTGCAAGTTGATCCACTTGTGCATGGCTAAGGAATTGAGCCTCATCCACCAACACACAGGAAATTTTTTTGTCTCCCATAAGTGCCTTCATCTCGGCGAAGAACTCGGTTGCCGAGTCAAACAGGCGTGCTTCTTCCTGCAAGCCGATACGCGAGCGCACCACGCCGACACCGTAACGATCATCGAGCGCGGCGGTGTACAAAACCACCTCCATGCCTTGCTCGCGGTAGTTATGTGCCGACTGTAATAGCGACGTCGACTTCCCGGCATTCATCGCCGAGTAGTAAAAATAAAGTTGCGCCAAGGTAATAAGCCGTTACCGGAAAGCGCACAGGCTAGCGCATTTCAGGGACTGATGTTGACTCTGACACTCTGTCGCAACATGGCATCACCATAGTCGGCAACAAAATCAAGTTGCACGTCACCGACAGCCTCAACACCTGGCGTCCACACCAACGATCGTGTGCCATCTCCATTGTCCGGAAATTCGGCCCCGGCAGGCGGGTTGTCAATTCTGAGCGATGGTGGCAAACCGTTACGAGCGCGCGGCGCAATACGCAGGCGCAATGTTGTTCCAACACGAACCGTTTGCGGTGCGATCGTCGGAAAATCAGCATTGCCGCCATCCGGCGACGCTGGGACTTCCTGAGGCACTGGCGTTGTACTGCCTGCTAGCAAATCCAGAAATTGCACAGTACGAAGCGAGTCGTTCAAACCATCGAACGCTATCAGCTCGACGCGAGCGTCACCCGAGAAATCAGCTGGCACTTGCCATTCAAGTTGCAACACACCACCACCTGGCCCCTGAATTTGCATACCGGGCGGTAGTTGACCAACTGTTACCACGGGCGCATTCCCGTTCGGCAAGGTAGCCATCACTGAGGCTGAAAAGAAAGTACCCGGCACCAATGACGGCACGGCAAGATCGACAAAGGTCGGGACACCGCCCTCTTGCACGGGTGGCACCTCTGCTACGGGTTCGGGAGCGGGTTCTGGTGCTACAGGTGCTGGTGTTTCAATGACCGGCGCGTCTGAGGCACGCACCAACACTACCCAGTCCTGCCCACCACGAGAGGGAGGAGCACCCAAAGCCCGTACAGCGCCTGCCTGCAATGCGCGTTCACTCCCCTCAAACCCGCCGGTCTCAGGATTGAACCAACGTTGTATGAATCGGCCACTACCTTCGAGATTCAATTGCGCATTGCCGTTGGCTTCCGGAAGATATATCGCGTACACCTCACCACGTGCAGCAAACACTTCTGCGCCACCGTAACGATCACTTTCATTTACCACAAGTTCATCAGCAGGTTGCATGCGCCAGAAAGGCAGTTCGTTTTCCATGAACTGTCGTGCGATACGCATGCTGCGCCACATGTTTTCTCGGAATCGAAAATCGCTAGCAGTTGTATCACCACCGGCAGGTAACGGATGGGAGCCAAAAAACCATTCTATGTTGCCACCACTGAAGTACACGTCATATAACACTTCACGCCGTCTGCTATCGGCACTTTCGTTAGTCAATCCGTTTGTGTTTTCATCCATATCCAGCACCCAGGGATGCCCAGCATTACGTGAGTTATTGCGCCACTGCTCTACAAATTGACTCGCAAATTGGGCGTCGTATTGAATCGAACTCGCACTAAAGCGGGGATCACCAACAATCTCGCCATAGCGGAAGAACTGGTTGATGTGCGTGTGCGCGGCAATCGGTTTCTGACTCCAGTCAATGGCCTGCATGTAGTCGGCATGCTTTTCCAATTCGACCAAGGGGTAATCGACCTCTTCGCCCAGATTCCACTTGCCGCCCAGAAGATAAGCGTAACGAGCGACGAGCTCACGAAAAAACAGACGACGCTCAACCCCAAGTGCTCCGTTATCCAGCCATTGTTCGTTTTCCGGCTCGGTTTCGCTCAATACGAAATGCAAGGCAATACCCTGGCGCTGCGCATGCGAAAAAACCATATTCCATTGATGTAACTTGCTGATGTCGTAGTGCGTCTTACTAAAACGATCATTACTGCCACTGATGAACGGGAAAGTATCTTGACCATCACCACCGAGATTCATCGGTAGAAAGTAAACCGAATTGACACCCTGCTGCCCTAAGTAATTCAGAGCGCCGGTAATACCGCGACTATCGACACCGGTATCAGCATTGATAAAAAACGGGTCACTATCGCGAGCATCATCGCGATGGGCGGCATAGTCATGCAAAAAGTTTGCATCGATACCGCCTTGATCAACCGTTCCATCAAACCCTGTATAGGCAAGAAGATTCTCGGGACTATCGGTACCACTCTTGATCCAGAACGGACCGTCTCTATGTTTCAGATAGTGTTCGCCAACATACTCCAGACGGCCATGACGCAAAAACTGTGGTGCGTCCGAAGGCACTGGGCCTATGGAGAAACTACCGTTCGCGCCATTGATACCGACATCAGAACCGAAAGAAGGGTCTAGTGACACAGCGACATCGTCACCGCGTCGAAAGCTTGCCTGATACTGCCATTGACCGATCTCATCCGCGGCGAAACGTACCCGCCAGACATTGCCTTGACCGACACCTTGTCCGTTACCTGCGAAAAAACCCGGCACCGTAGTGACTTGCCCTGTCGGACTTTGCAAGCGAACCGTCAGTCTGTAGTCGAGAAAAGGATTCGGCGAGTCGTCACGTTCATTGGCAAACGGCCCGGTGAAGTCAATGTTGATCGGATGCCATTTGAATAATTCACCCGTAACGGTAGCCGCCTGCGACAACCCTGCAAACAGGGAAACAAACAAGGCAAGTAAAGACCTGGATACCAGACGACCCAACCATGAAAAATTCATAATCAAAAACTCATACACCCGAACAGGACGCGGAGTATGAACGGTACTAATGAATGTGAACAGACTTACGAAGATGACAAGATGTGAAATGTGTTTGATTGTGATCTGGGTCACTTAAATTTTGTGAGCCAGTAAAAATAAAACCGACCATTATTGTGATTTTCACCAGACCTTAACACGCAGGCCGATGTCAGGATAAGAACCATCATGAAGCTATTTCTAACATCAGCCTACGAAACGCACGCCGGCCTCACTGCGCTTAGAAAATTCGCATTGGCCGACCGCGTGCGTCGCCACGAACTAAGCAATAACCCTGAAGATGCCGACGCCATTCTCTTTGTCGAGAACACGCAATTTGATGACATTCTATTCAAACATCTTCTAAACCATCCCCTTATTGAAAAGTACCCGCACAAGGTATTCATGTACAACGAAATGGACCGCCCTTGGCATGTACTTCCAGGCTTGTACTGTTGCATGGCACGTAAACATTTTGATGTACAACAACATGTTGCCTTTGCTTATCTTGGTACACCTAACCCGTTTATCCAGAATATCCATACCGAAAATCCCGAGCAACGCTGGCTGTACTCCTTCATGGGGTCCATGAGCCACGCCTGCCGACGCCCTATCATGAAACTCAAGCGTCACAACGGCTACGTGCAGGACACATCAGACTTCAATGTCTGGAGTAGCACGCAAAAGGAGCTTGAAGTGCGCGGCCAAGCCTATGCCGACATACTTTCCTCGAGCCACTTTGTCTTGTGTCCACGTGGTATCGGCACATCATCCATTCGACTCTATGAAACCATGCAAGCAGGTCGTGTACCCGTCATCATCTCTGATCACTGGGTCGCTCCGCCAGAGACTGACTGGAGATTTGCCATACAGGTGGAAGAACGTCGTATCAGCTCTATCCCCGGATTATTGAGTTCAATGGTCAACGAAGCTGACGATCGCGGTCGAGCCGCACGATCTGCATGGGAACAAAGTTATTCACCCGAAACTTTGTTCAATACAGCAGCAGACTCGATATCCGCGCTGTTGTACAGCAAAGGTAAACACTCAAGTAGCACAAACACATCCGGCTGGCATAAGTGGCTTGCCAGTGGTGAACTCATGACCCGCACGGCAGCGCGTCGCTTCAGAGAGTCTTGACAGGTGATGACGGACTAAGCCATTCCGGCGGCGCATCTTGCAAAAGACCAAAACCCACACCACCCGAAGCCAACCACTGATTGATTGCCGCTTGCACCTCTCTCTCGCCTCTGGTTGAGGGTTTTACCTCATCCAAAAGCGTCAAGATCTCCGGCGGCAATACAAAACACAGGTTAGCCCCAATTGAACTTGGGGCAGTGCCAGGTAATGGTTTTTCGACAATCTCGGCGATCGCCTGGTTCTGGTGAAATCGCACGCTGGATCTTGTACAAAGCTCATCCTCAGGCAATGATTTCAAACTGACGGTCAAGCCACCTTCATGCTCTCGGTGGGCACGCAATAAAGCGGGGTAAAAATCCATGTCAACAATATAGTCGGTTGCACTAACAAGCAATGGACCATCAAGCAACTCAGGCAATGCATCGCGCGCGCAGCGCAGAGCGTCTGCCGTACCCGCCAACGATTCTTGTGCAACGCAACGAACCCGCTGATCATGACTCTCACTGCGTAACGCCGCGTAACGATCAATCTGCTCAGCGAGATGATGCGTTATCAATACAACATCATGCACCTCGGCACGCAACAACGAATCAAGCACGTAGTCCAGAGTTGGCCGCCCCTGATAAGGCAACAGGGGCTTAGGCGTACTATCAGTATATGGACGAAGACGGCTTCCTCGACCTGCTGCCAGCAACACGGCAGTCTCTACAGTGTTCTTCACCTCAAGCGCCATATTCGTGGTCGTGCAGAAGGCGCACGGTATCCTCACTCTGAGCAAGCCGAACAAAGGCCTTGTCTTTCATGTCAGGATAACGGCTTAGGTATTTTTCAAGCAATGTATTCGCAACCGCCTGAACATGGGGCGTTTCAACAAGCATAAACAAACATCCACCATAGCCACCACCACTAAAGCGATTACCAAGCACTCCGGGCAGTTCACGTGCCAGTTCATGCAAAGCAATCAACCACTCACTACCGCTTTCATAATCATTGATCGAACTCAAACAAGAAGCATTCATCAAATGGCCGAAAGCAGCAAAGTCACCTGCAGCCCAAGCCTTCTTACCCGCATCGACACGCTGCATTTCCGTATAGACGTGGCGCGCCCGCCGGCCTAGAGTTGCAGGTAATTCTTGCAAGCATTCATCGCTTCGTAATTCTGTCGGCACCTCACCCAGATGAGCTGCGCCCGCAGACAACAAACCCGCTGCCTCACAACACTCCGCTACTCGTGTGTTGAATGCCGAGCCACCGAGATCACGTGTCACACCAGAGAAACACATCAAAAATTGCACGGACTCAATGCCGACAGGATCAGCAACCACATCTGCGGTCACGGCATTCACATCCAGAACCGTCATCGCATCTCGCTTACCGAATGCGATTGACATCTGGTCCTGAATTCCGTTGTTGAGTCCGCGGAAGTCGTTCTCAACTCGTCGCACCAGCTCAACCAGTTCCATCTGCCCGATCAGCAAACCGTTCGCGTCCGCCAAGGCGACAAGATAGGCAAGAACCACCGACGCAGACGAACTCAGCCCTCCACTGACAAGAGTCCCGTGTACAACCCCCGAGATGCCGAGACGAATCTGATGTGCAGCCGCCATAGCAGCGACACTGGCACTCAGCATCTGCTGCCAACTATCACCCAATACTGGTTCATCGATACCGAATGAAACCGATTCCCAGGACTCATTCAACCGTGCATGGACAGTGACAACGGGCGTTTCGGTCACCCAGTAAACAAAAATGGTGTACTGATCAAGTGTTCGTGCCATCACCTGGCCACCTTGATGATCTATATGGGCACCCAGTGGGTTGAATCTATAAGGAGATACAACAACCCGTGCGGAGTCCGAAGTTAACTCAGGGTCATCAAACAGAGAGTGGCTGAGCGTAAGACACTCATTAACCAGGTGGTCAACTTTTCTTGCGTGCAGTTTCATCGGCCGAACTTTACACCATCGCCCCCACGATTAGCTTACAGGCACTTGGTGATTCGGCATTTTCCATGAAGATCGGCGCTTTTCTATACGATCACGTCCGAATATCGTCGCAAATACATAGGTAGCAGTTGCAGCACCTACGAACAGGAAGATCATATCGTGCGGCTGAATACATGACTCAGCCACACGATACAGTAGTCCTGTTAGCCAGCCATCCGCTGACCGCCGTTATCGTCGTCTTCGTCCTCGAGACTCATGCTACCAGCGATCATGTCGTCGACCGCAGCTGAGCCACCGCCTTCAAGCTTGATACGCAATCTCAAATCGTTCACGGAATCAGCATTGCGCATGGCTTCCTCGATTGTGATTGCATTTTCACTAAGCAGCTGGAACAGAGCCTCATCAAAGGTTTGCATGCCTTGATCCTTGCTCTTTTTCATTAGTGCTTTGATCTCATGAATCTCACCTTTCATGATCAAGTCAGACATCAATGGTGTATTCAAGAGCACTTCAACGGCGGCCCGCCGTCCTTTACCACTAGGCGTCGGCAACAAACGCTGCGAGATAAAAGCCTTTGTATTCAAAGACAGATCCAACAGCAACTGTTTGTGCCTTGCTTCGGGGAAAAAGTTGATAATGCGATCCAGCGCCTGGTTCGTATTGTTAGCATGCAAGGTGGCAAGACACAAATGTCCGGTCTCGGCAAACGCAATGGCATGCTCCATCGTCTTCTGATCACGAATCTCACCAATCAGAATGACATCTGGCGCTTGACGCAAAGTATTTTTCAAACCGATCTCGAATGAATCCGTATCGGTTCCCACTTCACGCTGAGTAACAATACAGCCCTTATGGTGATGAACGAATTCAACCGGATCCTCAATGGTAATGATATGACCATTCGAATTTTCGTTTCGATAGTCAATCATCGCCGCAAGACTGGTTGACTTACCCGAACCCGTACCACCGACAAAGATAACAAGCCCTCGCTTGGTCATCGCTATTTGCGACAAAATATCAGGCATATGCAGATCATTGAACGATGGTATGTCGTTCGGGATAATACGAACCACAAGCCCCGCGCTACCGCGTTGCACCAATGCGTTTACTCGAAATCGAGAAATATCAGGCAAAGCAATCGCAAAGTTACATTCTTTGGATTGCTTGAACTCAACTCGCTCGGCATCTGTCATCAGACATTGAGCCAAGGCCAAGGTATGCTCGGCCGTGAGCTTCTTGTCCATGACCGGAGTCACCTTCCCATGTATACGCATCGCAGGTGCAGCACCTGCGATGATAAATAAGTCAGATCCACCTTTTTTATACAGGCTTACCAACAGCTCATCCATGAAGCGTTTTGCGACCTTGAGATCCATACCTTCTCTCTTTGATTTTTTTAGCTGTTAAGTAAAGTAGTTCTTACATTATCGAATCAGGGTTTTGGGCTTTCTTTCGTGCCTCTGCAAGATCAACCACACCGCGATTGACAAGCTCTTTCAAATTCTGATCAAGTGTCTGCATACCAGCAGCCTGACCGGTCTGGATAGCCGAATACATCTGCGCGACTTTGTCTTCACGAATCAGGTTACGAATCGCCGGTGTACCTATCATGATTTCATGAGCCGCGACACGACCGCCACCCTGCTTCTTCATCAGTGTCTGAGAAATTACCGCACGCAGCGATTCGGACAACATCGATCGAACCATGGGCTTTTCACCTGCCGGAAATACATCAACAATACGGTCAACGGTTTTCGCAGCAGAACTCGTATGCAAAGTACCAAAGACCAGGTGACCGGTTTCAGCCGCAGTCAGTGCCAGTGAGATCGTTTCCATATCTCGCATTTCACCAACCAGAATGACGTCTGGGTCTTCACGCAACGCTGAACGAAGCGCTTCACTGAAGCCAAATGTATCGCGATGTACCTCGCGCTGATTGATCAAGCATTTTTTGCTCTCATGAACAAATTCGATCGGATCTTCAATCGTCAGAATATGACCCAGCTCAGACTCATTCTTGTAATCCATCATGCCGGCCAGAGTCGTTGACTTACCAGAACCGGTAGGTCCTGTTACCAGAACGATGCCACGAGGAAATGCCGCGATTTCCTGGAAGATTTTCGGCGCGCCGAGCTGCTCAAGTGTCAGAATCTCGGTCGGGATAGTACGGAATACCGCACCACAGCCGCGGTTCTGATTGAAAGCGTTGACACGAAATCGCGCCGTGTCCGGAATTTCAAAAGAGAAGTCAGTTTCAAGTCTTTCTTCAAAGTCCTTACGCTGCTTGTCATTCATGATGTCGTACACCATGGCCTGAACAGCAGCATGGTCTAGTGCAGGTACATTGACCCGTCGCATATCGCCATCGACGCGGATCATCGGCGGCAGACCTGCTGACAGGTGCATATCTGAAGCACCATTTTTGACGCCGAACGTCAAAAGCTGAGCGATATCCATCAAACTTTCCCTTTGGTTATGTGCTGTTGCAGATGTCGGCAAGTAGTCGCGTTTTGTTAGGCTGTTCGCCGTGCGCTGCATGCAACAGCCGACGGAATCGACATTATGGAACTCATAACGTGACCCAATCCCCAATTTCAGTCATCGAGCGGCTACGAGAAGTCCAGCACGAAATACAGCAGCATGCGACCACCTATGCTCGTGACCCAAAGACCATCGAACTCCTCGCCGTCAGTAAGCGAAAATCCGTCGCCGCGATTCTGGACGCGATCGACGCAGGCCAGACGTGCTTCGGCGAAAACTACGTCGATGAAGCTCTGGAAAAAATCAAGACGATCAACGACCCCAGCATCACATGGCATTTCATCGGTGCCATCCAATCCCGGAAAACCGCCGACATCGCAAGACACTTCAATTGGGCGCACAGCGTCGATCGCGAGAAAATCGCTAGCCGATTGTCAGCACAACGCCCACCGGAGCTCCCGCCTCTTAATGTATGCCTGCAAATCAACATCGATAACGAACCCACAAAGGCTGGCATACCACCCGAGCAGGCCCTGTCGCTTGCAAACACCTGTGCTCCCCTGCCCGGTATAAAACTCCGCGGCCTGATGGCCATCCCGGCGCCACGCAAAACCCTCGACGAGCAACGCCGTGTTTTCCACGATCTGAAGCAGTGCTATGACGCATTGAAAACAGTCCACCCAACGATGGACACACTATCTATTGGCATGAGCCAGGATCTTGAAGCCGCTATTGCAGAAGGCGCAACAATCGTCCGCGTTGGTACCGCGATATTTGGCGCACGGGAATGAAGCCAAACTTGCTAGACTGACGACATAAATTTACCAAGGTATACCGCATGGGCAATTCACTCGCTGAAGCTTACGACAAAGGCCAGAGTCTTTGGCTCGACTACATCCAGAAGAGTCTGCTTGATGGCGAGCTTCAGGCACTGATCAGTAACGACAAGATCATGGGCCTGACGTCCAACCCAGCCATTTTTGAACAGGCGATTGCCCAAACAAGTGAATACGACGAAACCATCAGTAAAGTGGTCAAGGCGGAGCCCAATATCAGCCAGCTCGAACTGTTCAATCATCTGGCAATCGAAGACATTCAGGCCGCCGCCGACGCGTTCGCCGATACCTACAAGCAAACTGACGGCGTCGATGGCATGGTCAGCCTCGAGGTCACGCCTGATCTTGCCCATGATGCCGAAGGCACTATCGCCATGGGACTCGATCTCAATGCACGTGTACAACGTCCGAACCTCATGATCAAGGTTCCCGGCACAAAAGCGGGTGTCACCGCCTTTGAGGTGCTGACCGCGGCCGGCGTAAACGTCAATGTCACCTTGTTATTCTCGGTCGCCCGTTACCGCGAAATTGCCCAGGCCTACATCCGCGGTCTCGAACACCGCCTCGCGCAGGGCGAGCCCATTGACAAGATCGCCTCGGTCGCCAGTTTTTTTGTCAGCCGAGTAGACAGTAGCGTCGACAAGGCGCTGGCCGATTTGAACACACCAGAGGCGAACGCCTTGCAGGGCAAGATCGCCATCGCTAATGCCAAGGTCGCCTATGGGCATTTCGTCAATCTCTTCGGTAGCGAGCAATTCAACAAATTGCGCGAAAAAGGCGCTCGCCCTCAGCGCTTGCTCTGGGCCAGCACCGGTACCAAAAATCCGGACTATTCGGACGTCATGTATGTCGAGGAACTGATCGGACCGGATACTGTAAACACACTACCGCCCAAAACCATGGACGCCTTCCGTGATCATGGTGTCGCTGAAGCACGTTTGCTGCGCGGTCTCGCAGATGCTCACAAAAACATCTCGGCTCTCGCCGATGTGGGCGTGTCTCTGGGCAACAT
Source organism: uncultured Granulosicoccaceae bacterium (assembly GCA_964445655.1). Taxonomy (GTDB): domain Bacteria; phylum Pseudomonadota; class Gammaproteobacteria; order Granulosicoccales; family Granulosicoccaceae; genus Granulosicoccus. Next base: position 15,162 of record CAYULV010000028.1, read on the forward strand.
AACAGACACGCTTGAAGCCGACGGCATCAAGTCTTTCGCCGATGCATTTGATCGCTTGCTTGCGTCACTCGACGAAAAACGCAAGCGCGTCACCAACTGATGCATTGGACTTTTATAGGTGCTGGCAACATGGCCAGCAGCCTGATCGGCGGCCTTATCGCCGCCGGTACTGCCGCGCCCAGCATTCAGGTAGTTGACCCAGATGCCAACGCCCTGGCCCGAGCCAAGTCCCGCTTCAACATAAGCCCAGCAAGCGACATCGACACAGCCTTGTCCATGCACCCGAACGATTCAGGTATCGTCCTCGCCGTAAAACCGCATATCGTAGAAGCGGTCTGCAAAGATATAAACGCCGCATCCCATGCGCCAAAATTGCTCGTCTCAGTCGCTGCAGGCGTTCGCAGTACCAGCATGCAGTCATGGCTCGGCGATACGCCCGTTGTCCGCTGCATGCCTAACACCCCCGCCTTACTCGGCTTGGGAGCAACCGCGTTGTACGCAACCGAAAACTGTCATCAAGAACAAAAACAGGCCGCGGAAGAGTTGCTGAATACTGCTGGCATCACACGCTGGGTCTCTGGTGAGGCACAACTTGATGCCATCACCGCCCTGTCTGGTAGTGGCCCCGCTTATTTCTTCTACCTGATTGAGCACATGACCGCAGCCGGTATCAGCCTGGGACTCGACAAGGACACCGCCGAAACCTTTGCCAAAGAGACAGCCTTCGGCGCTGCCAGCATGGCGCGGACCGGCGACGACAGCCCGGCAACACTACGACAAAACGTTACATCCAAAGGTGGTACAACGGCAGCCGCCTTGTCCGCGTTTAACGAAGCCAACACACCTGCGATCATTGCCCGGGCCATGCAAGCCGCCAATGATCGTGCAGTCGAACTTGGCGATGACCTCGCCGCTGAAGGTGAAAACAACGGAGCCCCTCCATGCTGAACCCCGCGCAAAGTGCCATCGGTTTCATCCTCGGCATTCTGTTTAATTTTTACGCGACGATCGTCGCTGCCCGCTTCGTCATGCAGTGGATGCGGGCCGACTATCACAATCCCTTTTCTCTCAAATGATCGTGAGTTTGACCAATCCGGTACTGGTACCACTACGCCGCGTCATCCCGAGCATTCGAAAGTATGACACCGCCTCTCTGATTCTATGTTTTGCGGTCCTTTTTCTGAAACTGCTGATTTTCAAGGTGCTCGCTCTAGGCCCGGTTGCCGCCATGGGCTCGGTGATCACGCCTGCAGCTGCGTCAATAGTCTCCTTGCTTATCGTGGGCCTGCTCGATGTCATACATCAGTTATTCAATGTATTCATCTTCGCGTTGATTCTGCAGGCAATCCTGAGTTGGTTACCACAAGGTGCTCATCACCCGATCCTCGGTTTGTTAGAGCCAATTACTTCCCCTGTCGTAAGACCCCTGCGTAACATCTTGCCACCCATCGGCGGGCTGGATTTATCCGTGTTTTTCACGATTATCGGCCTTTTTGCCATCCGCATTTTCCTGATCGGCAGTCTGCAAAATATTTTTGGTATTGGTTAAAAATCCCGCAAAAAACAGCCTTTTTTTACTCTGTATTCAATTTTTACTGCAAATACAGTGATATTTACGATTTTTCATCTATAAGGCTTAAGCGTAGTGACAAGTTTTATGTTAACTTTCGCGCGCTTTTACAAATGGGGTAAGAACGGCAATAGCTGTATATACAGCATTTGTTGCACCGCGCTAACCACTCATCAATTCAAATTTTTCAAAGGGGATTCACCATGGCGGCAAAGAAACGAGCCACCAAAAAAAAGGCAGCTGGCAAAAAGAAAGGTTCAGCAAAAAAACGCGCAGCAGCATCTGCGGTCAAGAAGCCACCAACCAAGTCGGAGATCCTGACGTCGATCGCTGACACCACAGAACTCAGCCGCAAGGAAGTCGCGTCAGTTTTCGATGCGCTTGCCGACCTGATTCAAGACAACCTGAAGCCGCGTGGTCCGGGAATGTTCAGTGTTCCTGGTCTGTTCAAGATCAAGGTTCGCAAAAAGCCAGCGACAAAAGCTCGCAAAGGCATCAACCCATTCACCGGTGAAGAGACCATGTTCAAGGCAAAACCTGCCAGCAAGGTCGTCAAGGTTCTTCCTCTGAAAAACCTGAAAGACATGGTGTAAGGACTGCCCGCTCCGCCGCCTGGATACTGGCGGCGGACTTTCCAATTCGAAATATCGGATGAAGTTAACTGTAATGTCATCCGCACAACCATCTGATAATCGGTAAATTACCTCGCTGGACACCGGTATTTACCCTGAAACCCACCTGTATCAAGGCCCTTACATCCTGTCATGTAATTGACGGGAATTTCACGCTGCATATGGCGTCAATATTGATTCGTTGACGAGCCAACCCTCCTCGCAGGTAAACTCTGCGGCCGTTCTGCATTTTGATACATCGTGCAGGGCACTGGCCGATCAACAACCTGCTGTTTACGTTAAATAAGGATTGATCATTATGAGTGCGACCGCATCGGAAGCCATTGGCGCAAAAGCCCTGATGAGCAAAGGCTCAGCGGAGGGCTCAACTCGCTTGCCACGCTGGGTCAACACACTTCTGGTTGCCTGCATCGGAATAGCACTGGCCCTGCTGACTATACAACTGCTTCCGCAAGACGAGCGCGCGCCGTTGCCCCCTGTGTCGGCAACTGACAGTGGAAACAGCAGAAGTACACCAACAACACTGGAACTCGCCCGTGTAATCGCATCAGTCCATTTGTTTGGCAACGCCGCTGAAAAGGTCGTCGAGAAGCCGCAGGAGCGCGAAGAAGTCAAGGCGCCTGTGGTCGAAACCAAGTTGAATCTGCAGCTGTCCGGTGTCTTTGCCTTCACCCCTGCAGACCAGGCCATCGCGATCATCAGCGCCGGATCAGGCGAACAGAACGCCTATGGCATTGGCGACAAGATCAGTAATGAGGTCACCTTGGTCGAAGTCCATGCAGATCATGTCGTACTCCGTAACCGCGGCAAGCTCGAAAAACTCGAGTTACCCGAGAACGTTACCCCGATCGCAGTCCGACCTGTCCAAACCGCCCAGGCGCCGGCTTCATCGACTGCCAACGACCAGGATTTGAGTCAACCACTCGAGCTACCCAGCAACCCGGGTGAGCTGCGCGACACGCTCGCCCGTAATCCCGCCATTCTCGGGCGCATCGTTGCAGCCGAGCCTTATCAAGAGAACGGGAAGCTCCTTGGGTATCGCATTACCCCGAAGCAAAATCCGGAAATTCTCGAAGCTCAGGGCATCGTCGCCGGTGATGTCATCACTCGAGTCAACAACATTCAATTGAACAGTCAGAAACAAGGTATTCGCGCGCTGAGAAATGCGGTCAAAGCTGAAAATCTTGAAGTCACCATTTTGCGCGATGGTATCGAAGTACCCATCAGTATTTCCCTGGCGCAATGAACAACTACACTTCCGACAGAACGTGTATGAAACAAATATGACAATGATTAAACAATGGTTTCGGAATGCGTGTCTTGTTGTGGCGTTTGTCAGCGTCGCAACGCTGTTGGCGCGACCGGCAATAGCTCAGGAGGGAACGTTTACCCTGAACTTGAAAAATGCGGACATTCACTCGCTTATCCAGACGGTTTCTCGTCAATCTGGCCGCAATTTCGTGGTCGATCCACGGGTAAAAGCACGCGTCACTGTCATATCTTCCAAACCACTTAACAGCGACGAACTGTACGAAACGTTCTTGTCAGTGCTGCAAGTGCACGGATACTCCGCCGTGCCGAGTGGCGATCTGATCAAAATCGTCCCCGACGTCAACGCCAAACAGGGTCCCGTTCCGGCTTATGACGCCGAGACTGGCAATTCTGACCAGCTGGTCACGCAAGTCATCAAGGTAGAAAATGTCCCGGCTGCCCAGCTTGTTCCGATTTTACGTCCACTGGTCCCACAACAAGGGCATCTGGCGGCTTATGCGGCCACCAATTCATTGATTGTCACTGACCGCGCGTCAAACATCGGCCGTCTGATCACCATCATCAATGGCGTCGACCGAGCAGACAACGATGAAGTTGAAGTCATCCAACTACGCCACGCCTCCGCCACCGAAACTATCCGCATCGTGCAATCTTTACAAAGTCGCGGCGGACAGGCTGATGGTACGCCCGGCGCTGTTCGCTTTGCCGCCGATGAGCGCACCAACAGTATCCTGTTAAGTGGTGACCAGGCAGCTCGTATACGCATGCGCGGCTTGATTCTCAATCTCGATACACCTGTGCCTTCAGCGGGCAACACCCGAGTCATTTACTTACGCTACGCCAACGCTGCTGACCTTCTCGCGATCCTGACCGGAGTCTCAGCAGGACAGGCCCAGATCGGCACGGGCGGTGGTGGCGACGGCGATGCAGGCGGCAACACAGCTCAAGCGCCGGCAGCACCCACAGTTGATGCAAACGGCGCCCCTGTTCCTCAGTCTGGCGTGCCCACAGCTTCACTGGTGCGTCGCGCAACACAACAAAACGATCGCCCGAATGTCGACATCCAGGCTGATGAAGATACCAACGCGCTGATCATCACTGCACCACCCGATGAAATGCGCAGCATACTTGCTGTTATCGAACAACTCGATATTCGCCGCGCTCAAGTGCTCGTCGAGGCCATCATCGCCGAATTAACCGTGAATAACAGTGCCCAACTTGGCGTCAACTTCGCAGTAGATGGGTCTGGCGACAACCGCCCCGTTGCGATAACCAATCTCGGTGGCGCCACTCAACAATTGGCCGGGCAATTCGCAGCGGTAGAAGCTGGCGGTGCTCCTGCACTCAGCGGTGGCTTGTCACTCGCGCTAGGGCGTTTCGGTTCAGGTGGCATAGACTTTGGCATCCTGCTCTCTGCCATCGCTTCTGATTCTGATAACAACATCCTGTCAACGCCAACCTTGGTCACACTGGATAATCAGGAAGCTGAAATCGTGGTAGGTCAAAACGTTCCTTTTGTCACCGGCCAACAGCTGTCTGCATCCAATAACAACCCGTTCCAGACCATTGAGCGTCAGGATATTGGTATCAGCCTCAAGGTCAAACCGCAGATCAACGAAGGCAACAACATCAAGATGGAGATCGAGCAGGAAGTCTCCGATGTCAGCAACACTGCTGTCACCGGAGCGACCGACATCACCACGAACACCAGAAGAATCCAGACAACCGTATTGGTCGAAGACGGCCAGACCTTGGTGCTCGGCGGACTGATCGACGATCAAATCAACGACACCAGAGACAAGATCCCCTTACTCGGCGACATCCCTCTGCTGGGCAGCCTGTTTCGCTACCGCACCACCAGCAAATTCAAACGTAATCTGGTGGTTTTTCTGCACCCGACGATCCTGCGTGACCCGGAAACGGCGGACTTTTACAGTCGCAGCAAATACGAAGATGTACGCACCGCTCAGCGCGGCCTGTTCCCAGGCAGAGAGGCTACCGGCGAAACCGCACGCCCACGCCTGCCTGATCTGCATCTGTACTTCGACGGTAAGCGGGTAAACGACCAACGGGGCACGCTGAACACAATCGTGCCAACTTCCAATCTTTCCAATCCAGAAACGCTACCGCTCATCGACAGCCTGCCAAAACAAGCCAGTGCTGGTGATAACGGCGCAGATACTGCATTGATAGGCCCGTTCGACACTGTAGACTAGTGACATGGTCATTCACGAGCCCGATCTCATTGACGTAGGCGAACCCGCCCGCGAAAACGCCGCCAACGACGTTACCGAACCTGCGACTGTTGCGTCGGACAGGCCGGGCGTATTAGGGATGCCCAATTCGGCAGCACATCTGCCGTTCACCGATCTGCCCTACACCTTCGCAAAACGCCACGGTGTACTACTCGAACGAGGCAGCGCGGGTGAACTGTTGCTCGTACACCGACCTGGCATTCAGATGAATGCAGTCGCCGAAGCCCGTCGCAAGGCCGGCCAGGCGCTAACCTTGGAACCCGTCACCAGCGATGCCTTTGATGGTCGTTTGACACGCCACTATGAAGGTGAAACGGGACAAGGTATCGACATCATGGATGACTTTGGTGACGACTTGAATCTCGAACAACTGGCTGATGCTCTGCCAGAACCTGAAGATCTACTCGAATCAACAGACGATGCTCCGGTCATTCGTTTGATCAATGCCATGCTTACCGAGGCGGTACGCAAACAAGCCTCTGATATTCATATCGAACCTTTCGAAAAACGATTAGCCATACGCTATCGTGTCGATGGCGTCATGCAAAAGCTCCTTGAACCGCCAAGAGCTATTGCACCGCTGGTTATCTCGCGTCTTAAAGTCATGGCAAAACTGGACATTGCCGAACGTCGCCTTCCACAAGATGGCCGCATAGGCCTGATCGTTGCCGGCCGACCGGTAGACGTCCGAGTATCGACACTACCCTCAGGCCATGGTGAACGCGTTGTGTTGCGATTACTCGACAAGCAAGCTGGGCGACTCGATCTCGAACACCTAGGCATGCCAGACGCATCACTGGAAAGCTTGCAACGGTCTTTGTCTCTGTCTCACGGCATCATTCTGGTAACCGGTCCAACAGGTTCTGGTAAAACAACGACCCTGTATGCCGCTTTGGCACGCCTGAACACCTCGCGCTACTCCATCCTCACCGTCGAAGATCCAATCGAATACTACATTGACGGTATCGGACAAACGCAAGTCAACAACAAGGTGGAGCTCGATTTTGCCCGCGGCCTGCGCGCCATCCTGCGTCAGGATCCAGATATCGTCATGGTCGGTGAAATACGTGATGTGGAAACGGCTGAAATTGCAGTACAAGCCTCACTGACAGGACACTTGGTACTGTCAACCCTTCACACCAATACTGCGATCGGAGCGGTAACTCGTCTACGCGACATGGGTATCGAACCCTTCCTGTTATCGTCCAGTCTGGTCGGTCTGGTTGCACAGCGCCTGGTCCGCCTGCTCTGCCCGAATTGCAAAAAGGAACACACGCCAACCCATGCCGAGTTGAAAACCTTGAAGGCATCGGTCAGCCAGGTACCCAGTATTGCGGTCCCTCATGGTTGCGATCAATGCTCGCATACCGGCTACGCGGGTCGTCAGGGTATCTATGAAATCGTCGAGGTCGACGATCGAATACGCACCATGATCCACGATGGCGCATCAGAACATGACATAGAAGCTTATGCTCGCACCCGCAGCCCCGGCATCACCGACGACGGCATGCGCCTGGTCGCACTTGGTTTGACATCACTTGAAGAAGTGCTGCGGGTAAGTAGAGAAGGGTAAGTGGCAGCCTTCGAATACCTTGTCCTCGATGATCGTGGGCGTGAAAAGCAAGGTGTGCTGGAAGCCGATACGGCACGTCTTGCCCGTCAGCCGTTACGCCAGCAAGGAC